>CANIFK010000212.1 GCA_947466555.1 Acidobacteriota bacterium
CCGAGGAAGACAAGGGCAAGATTCTGACGCGGCTGGAAGAGATTGACGGGCAGATTCCGTTGCCGCTGACGGCGATGTATGCGGTGAAGAACGATCCGAAAGAGATGACGCCGATCCACATGCTGCAGCGCGGGGATTACCGGAATAAGGGCGCGGCGGTGGGGATGCGGCCGCCGGGAATTTTGTTGCCCGATGGGGCGGAAGAGTTGCCATTGGCGACGGAGAAACCGAGGACGCGGTTGGCGGAGTGGATTACGACGCCTGAGAATCCGTTGACGGCGCGGGTGATGGTGAACCGGATTTGGGGCTTTCATTTTGGACGGCCGCTTGTGACGACGCCGAATGATTTTGGCAAGATGGGCACGCGGCCTTCGCATCCGGAGTTGTTGGATTGGCTGGGGAATGAGTACGTGCGGCAGGGCTGGAAGATGAAGCCGATGCACCGGATGATTTTGTTGTCGGCGGCTTACCGGCAGGCGAGTGTGTCGCCGTCGGAGAAGGTTTTTGCGGCGAAGGATCCCGAGAACAAATGGCTGTGGAAGGCGAACCGTCGGCGGCTGGAAGCCGAGGAAATTCGGGACACGATGCTGGCGGTTTCCGGGCGTTTGAATGCGAAGGCGGGCGGGCCGTCGGTGATGGTGCAGATTGATCCGGAGCTGATCAAGGATTTGAAGCGGCCGCAGTATTGGGTGACCACGAAAGACCGCACGGAGCATGACCGGCGCACCATCTACATGATCTACAAGCGGAACCTGATTCTGCCGTTTATGCAGGTGTTTGATTCGCCGGATACGTTGCTGAGCTGTGCGCGGCGGGACCAATCGACACACGCGCCGCAGGCGCTGGAGCTGTTGAATGGGACCGTGTCGAACGACTTGGCGATTGCGTTTGCCAAGCGACTGGCCGGGGCTCCAGGCGAGCGCGCGGACATGGCGTGGAAGCTGGCCACCGGGCGGTTGCCGAATGCGAAGGAGCGGGCGCTATCGCTCAAGTATCTGGATGATCCGGACCCGTCGGCGATGACGGAGTTTGCGTTGTCCCTGTTTAATTCGAACGCTTTTCTTTACGTGAACTGAGATGCCTGAACATATTCGTTTTGCTCGGAATCGACGGGAGTTTTTGACGGACTGCTTCTGCGGGGTGGGGGCGCTGGGGTACGCGTCGCTGCTGGGGGCGGAGAAGGCGCGGAACCCGCTGGCTCCGAAGGCGCCGCATTTTCCGGCGAAGGCGAAGTCGATGATTTTCCTGTTCCAGGCGGGCGGGCCGTCGCACCTGGAGACGTTTGATCCGAAGCCGCTATTGAACCAGTTGCATGGGCAGAAGCGGCCGGACACGTTCGGGAAAGTGGAGTATCAGAACGTCAACCAGAACTCGCGGATTCTGGGGACGAAGCGGACGTTTGCGCGGTATGGGAAATCGGGGTTGGAGATCTCCGATTTGCTGCCGCACCAGGCGCAAATTGCCGATGATTTGTGTGTGATCCGGTCCATGCATGGGGACATGGTGGTGCATTCGGCGGCGCAATACCAGATGATGTCGGGGCGCGTGATTCCGGGCTTTCCGTCGATGGGGAGCTGGGTGACGTATGGGCTTGGCACGGTGTCGGATTCGTTGCCGGCGTACGTGGTGATGCCGGATCCGAACGGGGCTCCGGAGGCGGGGCAGCCGGTGTACACGAACGGGTTTTTGCCGGCGGTGTATCAGCCGGCGATGTTCCGCGCCGGGAAGCGGCCGGTGTTGAACCTGGAAGTGCCGAAGGGCATTTCGATGGACCGGCGGCGGAAGACGATTGAGCTGATCCGGCAGTTGAACGAAGCCAATATGGCGGAAGAGGACGCCGAGTTCGCGGCGCGCGTTTCGGCCTACGATACGGCGTTCAAGATGCAGACGCAGGCGCCGGAGATCTTCGACCTTTCGAACGAACCGCAGGAGACGCTGGCGATGTACGGCGTCGGTCAGCCGGACACGGATGATTATGGGCGGCGGTGTTTGCTGGCTCGGCGGTTGATTGAGAAGGGTGTGCGGTTTGTTTGTGTCGTCGCCGGTGGCGGCGGCGCGGAGACCGAATGGGACGCGCATTCCGATATTGAAAAGAACCATGCGCGGATGGCGCGTTTGACGGACCAGCCGACGGCGGCGTTGGTGAAGGACTTGAAGCGGCGCGGGCTGTTGGACGAGACGATTGTGCTGTGGGGCGGGGAGTTCGGCCGGTCGCCGGAGAGCGAGCGCGGATCGGGCCGGGACCACCACAACACGGGCTTTTCGATGTGGGTGGCTGGCGGCGGATTTAAGGGCGGGATGGCCTATGGCGCCACCGATGACATCGGGTTGAAATCCACGGTGAACCCAGTGCATTTCCGCGATCTGCATGCGACGTTGATCAACCAGCTGGGCCTGCAGCAGGATGCGCTGAGCTACCTGCACCAGGGGCGGCGGGAGCGGTTGACGGAAGTGCACGGGACGATACTCAAAGACCTGTTGGTGTGACCTTATGATGAGACTCAGTTGTCTTTCGCTTAGCTACCAGAGAGAGTTCAAGGCGGGGCGAATGGACCTGCCGAAGTTCATGACGACCGCGCGGGGATTGGGGTTCGATGGCGCCGATTTGCACATGGCGCATTTGACGAGCTTCGACCGGATTTACTTGAAGCAGCTGCGGCGGATGCTGTTGGATAACGGGCTATCGGTGCCGAGCTTTCCGATTTCGACAGAGTTCGGGCGGTTTCCGGACCGGATTGAAGCCGAGATTGAGAAGTGCCGCGTGGGCATGGAGACGGGGCTGTTTCTGGGGGCTCCGGTGGCGCGGGTGTTTGTGGGTTCGACGCCGCCGGGCGGGAGCGATGAAGAGGCTTTCAAGCGCGGCGCGGATGCGTTGCGGCGGTGTGCGGAGATTGGCGCCGATATCGGCATGGTGGTGGCGTTGCAGAACCACAGCGGGTTGACCAGCACGGGCGACGACATGCTGCGCTTTCATAAAGCGGTGAACCATCCGAACTTCGCGCTGGTGTTGGACACGGGCCATTTTACGGGGCGCGCGGGGCCGAACGGGCCGAAGAAGGAAGGGCACACGTACGCCGATTACTACAAGTCACTGGCGCAGGTGGCGCCGTTGGCGCCGTTTGTGCGGGTGAAGGTGTATGAGTCCGATGCGCAGGGCGTGGAGAAGTTTATCGACTATAAGCGCGTCTTCGAGATTCTGCGCGGGGTGCACTACAACGGGTTTTGCAGCATGGTGTACGAGGGGACGGAGGACGAGATGACGGCGATACCGCGGGCGGCGCGGTACCTGCGCAAGATGGTGCGCGGGGATTAGTTTACGATGGAAGACTCATGAGTGATCCAATCGTCGACTATCTAGAGTGGAAGAAGCAGGGTGGGGAATTGCGGGCACGCGCGAAGCAGGCTATTGAAGTGCGTTTCCGTGAGTTGCTGACCGAGGCCGCGCAGCTGGCCGAGGCGTATAAGGAAGACTTCGGGGTTTCCTTGGCGCCGCCGTCGTCGGTGACGGTGTTTAAGTTTAAAGTGGGCGCGAAGAAGCCTGTGAAGAAGGTGGCTCCGGCGGCTGCGCCTGCGAAGGCTGCGCCCGTTGCGGCGGCGGCCGCGGCTTCGGTGGATCCGAAGATTGTGGCGTTGGAAAAGCAGTTGGCCGGGGCGCGGAAGAAGTTGGAAGCGGCGCAGGCCAAGGGCGCTTCGACGAAGAATCTGGAAGACCGCATTTACGAGTTGGAAGACGATCTGCGTCTGGCGACGCATTCGGTATAGGTGAGAGATGCCTCTGGTTTTGTTCCTTCTGATTGGCGCGGCTTTGGCGGCGCAAGAGATTCCCGCGGCGTATGGGAAGTACTGTGCGTCGTGTCACGCCGATAGTGCGCGGGGGACCGATCGCGGTCCGGGGTTGATCGATTCGCGGTCGTTGCGATCGCGGACGGAGACACAGATCAGAGGCATCATTCGCAACGGGACGCGCGGCGGCATGCCCGGGTTCCCGCTGGCGGATGCGGAGTTGGACGTGCTGGCGAAGGCGGTGCACGCCTGGAATTCGTCGGCGTTTGAAGCGCACCCGGCGGGCGACCAGGCGGCGGGGCGGGCGGTGTTCGAGGCGAAGTGCTTGACCTGCCACATGGCGTTCGGCAAGGGGGCTTCGAACGGGCCGGACCTGTCGGGCGTGGGGAAGGAACTGACGGTTCGCGAGTTGGAGGATACGCTGCGGGATCCGAATTCGCGGAAGGGGAAGCGGAACGGGGCGGCGTGCCCGAGTTGGGCATTTTGCCCGTATGATCCGTGGGGCGTGGTGACGGTGAAGATGAAGGACGGCTCGTCGGTGCGCGGGTTTGCGCGGAGCCGTGGGCCGCACGATGTGCAACTGCAGACCTTCGACGGAAAGCTTAAATTGGTGTCTGGCACCAGTTTTGTTTCGGTGACGGCGGAGAAGGGTTCCTACATGCCGGCGTTCGCGGGGACGGATGGGGAGCGGCGGAATTTGATTGCGTATTTGGCGACGCTGGGCGGTGTTGGCGTAGGGCCGTTGTCGAGTGGCGTTGCCGCTCCGGCGGCGGAGATTGCGCGTGTGCAGACGCCGAAGACGGGCGAATGGCCGGGTTATCACGGGTTGCCTTCGGCGAACCGGCATAGCCCGCTGGCGCAGATTACGACGGCGAATGCGGCGCGGCTGAAGCCGGTGTGGAGCTATGCACTGCCGCATCCGAGTCTGCAGACGACGCCGCTGGTTTCCGATGGGATTATGTACGTGACGGCGCCCAACCAGGTGTGCGCGCTGGACAGTACGACGGGGCGCGAGATCTGGTGCTGGGTGAAGCCGCGCGGGGATGCGCGATCAATTTCCGGCGACGCGGCCAAGGGCGCGCAGCGCGGGGCGGCGTTGTTGGGCGACAAGGTTTTCTTTGCGACCGATGACGCGCACCTGGTGGCGCTCAACCGGCTGACGGGCGCGCTGATCTGGCAGATCTTCCTGCCGACCGATAAGGTGGGCGCGTATGGCTCCACGGCGGCGCCGCTGGTGGTGGGTGACATGGTGGTCACCGGCATTGCGGGCGGGGATTCGCCGTTGTTGGGATTTGTGGTGGCCGTGAAGGCGGCGACGGGCGAAGAGGTGTGGCGGTTCCGGACGATTCCGCGGCGCGGCGAGAAGGCGGCCGAGACGTGGGGCGGGAAGGCGATTGAGTATGGCGGCGGGGCGACGTGGCTGACCGGGTCGTACGATCCGCAGGCCGATACGATCTACTGGCCGACGGGGAATCCGTACCCGGACACCGATGGGACCGACCGCGGCGGGGACAACCTGTATACGAATTGCGTGGTGGCTCTTGATGCGAAGACCGGGAAGCTGAAGTGGCATTTCCAGTTCACTCCGCATGACTTGTGGGACTGGGACGCGACTGAGCCGCTGGTGCTGGTGGACGCCAATTTCAAGGGCAAGCCGCGGAAGTTGCTGCTGCAGGCGAATCGCAACGGCTACTTCTATGTGCTGGACCGGACGACGGGTGAGTTCCTGTTGGGGACGCCATTTGTGAAACGGCTTACATGGTCGACGGGCCTGGACTCCAAGGGACGGCCGCAGGTGAATCCGGCGGCGAAACCGACGGCGGGCGGGACGAAAGTATGCCCGGCCGTGCGTGGGGCGACGAACTGGTATTCGACGGCGTATAGCCCGGTGACGAAGCTGTTCTACGTGATGGCGGTTGAGGACTGCAATATGTACCGGGCGGCGGGGAGCTGGTTTGTTCCTTATAATGACCCGGCCAATCCGCCGGAAAAAGTGCTGCGGGCCCTAGATATTGAGACGGGTCGCATTGTTTGGGAGGTGCCGCAGATCGGTGCGCCGGAGGCGAACTACTCGGGCGTGCTGTCGACGGCGGGCGGGGTGTTGTTCTACGGCGAGAGCGGCGGGACGTTCGCGGCAGCCGATGCGAAGACCGGCAAGACACTGTGGCATTTCCCGACAGGACAGGCGTGGAAAGCGTCGCCGATGACCTATTCCGTCAACGGAAAGCAGTACGTTTCCATCGCTGCCGGCGGGAATGTAATGGCGTTTTCGCTGGACTGAAAGAAAGCGCTTGCAATCTGTTTCTACTAGGACTACCTTGGAGTCGGAGGCAGTTCCCATGAAACGTTTATCTCTGGTTTTCTTCTTATTTGTTCTGGCGCTTCCGTTGTTCGGTGATGGAACGCAGTGGCCGCGCGTGACCGCGGTGACTCCGGATCCGGGCAAGGTGACGGCGGAATTTACGGCAACGGGCGACAATCTGGCGAAGACCCAGGTTGCCGAGGTTTATCTGAACGACGGCAAGGACGACACGAAGGTGGTCATCGTCGAGCAGACTAAGGAAGCATTGAAGTTCAAACTGCCGGCTGGCTTGAAGGCTGGGAAGTATGGGCTGGTTGTGTTGACAGTGGACCGGATGCAGTTCATTGAACAGCCGGTAAAAGTTACGATCGAGTAGTTGCGCGGCGGCGGGTAGATAATACCCGGTATGCACCGCACACTTCTGGTTCTTGCATTGGTATCTAGCGCTACGGTAGTAGCGCAGACGCACTCCCTGGAAACGCTAATCACGGCAGCCCGGGAAAACTCGCCGCAGTTGGGTGAGTTGATTCGGGCCGGGCTGCCGGGGTTAGCGGGACGGGACGGTGCGGCGGTGTGGGGCCAGGAGTTTCTGTTCGCGGTTCGATCGGAGGAGCCCGCTACTGTTTCGATTGATCACGGCCCGCCACTCGTCATGCGACGGGTGGCGGGTTCGCCATTTTGGTATCTGCTGAAGACGCTGCGGCTGGGGACGACGCACCACTACGAGTACTTCGCGGGAGCGCGTTCGTTGGGGTCGTACGACGTGGCGGGGTACAACCCGGATTCGTATCCGCGGGCCGGGGTGGCGCGGGGTGTGTTGTCAGCGCAGAAGACGATTCAGAGCCGCGTGTATCCGGGGAAGGCGGTGGATTTCTGGGTGTACGCGAATGCCGGCGTCGACCTGAAAAATGGCGCGCCGCTGATGGTGTGGCAGGACGGGGAGACGATTGTCGGCAATGCCGATTTGCTGCGGTTACGGCTGCAGATTGTGAGCGACAATCTGGTGGCGAAGAAGCTGATTCCGCCGATGGTACATGTGCTGATCGCGCCGGCGGCGGGGATCCGGAGTGTGCAGTACGACACGGTGTCGGACCGGTATGGGCGGCACCTGCTGGATGAGATTTTGCCCGAGGTGGAGAAGACGTACAAGATCCGGAAGGACGCCTATTCGCGGGCGGTGGCGGGGGCTTCGTCGGGGGCGATTTGCGCGATGAATGTGGCTTGGTACTACCCGGGTCAGTTCAGCCGGGTGTTGTCTCACATTGGGAGTTACACGGGGATTCAGACGGTGCCGGACGGCGGGTATGTGGTGTCGCACCGGGTGCGGCGGGAGGCGCGGAAGAACCTGCGGGTGTGGATGTCGGATGGGGCCGACGATATCGAGAATCAGGCGGGGAGCTGGCCGTTGAACAATATTCAGCTGGCGAATTCGCTGAAGTTGAAGGGGTACGATTTTCACTTCCGGTTTGGGGAGAGCGCGCACGCGATTGCGCAGGGGGCGTTGGATTTGCCGGAGTCGCTGGTGTGGTTGTGGCGGGATTGGGATGCGGGGAAGACGGAGCAGGTGTATGAGATGGAGGAGGCGGAGCGGGCGAAGCCGTTGTTCCGGGTGAAGATTGCGAATCGGGAGGCTTGGTGATTATTTGAGGGTGAGGTTGAGTTCGGTCACCACATGATCGGGCCCGACCGGAATGCTGGTGGCCAGGTCTTGTTGGGATCGGCCTTGGAGTTCGATCCGGTAGGAGCCTGGAAGCAGCGCTGGGAAACGGAATTCCCCTCTTGCATTAGTACTTTCGAGCGCCACCCCTTTTTCATTCCAGAACAATCGCAAATCAGCGTAGCGAGCAAATTGTCCGGAAGCGGTTCGGAGCGTGCCACGGATCTGGTAGCGGGATCTGAGCCTTGAGCCTGTGGCTTTGCAGGCACCGGTGTAGAGTTCGAAAGCCGTGTCTTCTTTTGTCGGAGTGAAGTCAAGTTTCGATGCGGTGACTTCATAGCGGCCCGGTGGA
>CANIFK010000213.1 GCA_947466555.1 Acidobacteriota bacterium
AGACGGGCGACGGAGCCTTCCACCTGGCGGGCGGCGACGCGGGCTTGGTAGAGCGTCGTCGCGTCGATGAGGTCGCGGACGGCTTCGGCTTGGGGGAGGTCGATGCGGCCGTGGACGAAAGCGCGTAACGTGAACTCGCCCGATTCGGCGAGGCGGGCGCCGTGGCGGCAGGCCTGTTCCACGCAGAAACGGAGCACGACGGGCGCGCCATGGCAGGCGATTTCAACGACGTCTTCGGCGGTGTAGCTACGGGGGGCAGCGAACCAGGTGGCGACTACTTGATCGACCACGGCACCCGAATCATCGATCAACTCGCCCAGGCTGGCATGGCGTGGGACCCACTCGGTTCCAGGCGGAAAGCGCAAAAGGGCGGAGGCGACCTCGCGGGCCGAATCGCCGGAGATGCGCACGATTCCAATCCCTCCGCGGCCGGGCGGAGTGGCGATGGCTACTATCGTTTCCACGGGTTCTTAGGTATTACGCGGACGCGGGCCACGGCGCGGGCCAGAGCCGCCGGGACCACCGGGACCGCGACGGTCGCGATCGCGGCCACCACCACGACGGTCGTCCCGATCCCGGTCGCGCGAATCGTCGGGGCGATGCGGTCGCGGCGCGGGCTTCAACACGATGTTCGTCGGAGCCGGCATGTCGGCGCGATAGATGACCACTTGGCGGATGGGACCGACGCCGAAACTTTCGCTTTTCACCCGATCCTCGCCGCGAAGGGCGAGATGGATGATGCGGCGTTCGCGGCTGGTCATCGGGTTGAACTGGAAGTGATCACCGGTCTTGATGACGCGTTCGGCAGCAGTTTGGGCGGTCATCCGGAGCTCTTCGATGCGCATGACGCGATAGTCATTGGCGTCGAAGCAGATCAGGGCGTGTTCGTCGGAGGGAACGTCGAGAATCTCGATGGTCAAGTGCTCCAAGGCGAGCATGAGCTCGGCTTTGTTCGCCAGCAGCAGATCGACATCCTGCCCGCTGAACTGCACCATCAAATGCGGATCCTCAATTTCCGGGTGAATGGTCCGGCCGGCGACCACATCGAACTTCATTTCCAAGTGCGCGGCCGCGAGGACGGGCTCCAGAAACTGGCGGATACGAGGTCCGTGTTCTTCGACTGTGTATTTGCGGGGGCCACTCATGCCGTTGTCCGAATCCAAACTCCTGCTATTTACCCTTCTTCTTAGCTGCGGGTTGCGGCGCTGGGGAGGCAGGTATGATCTTGTTGAACAATAACTGCTTTCCAATGCCGAACAGGTTTCCGGTAAGCCAGTATAACACCAGACCGGCGGAGGCGTTATAGAACAGGAAGCCCATCATGAGCGGCATAAGCAGCATCATGCGGGCCTGCGACGGATCCATGCCGCTGGCGGGGGTCATCTTTTGCAGGTAAAACTGACTACCGATCATCAAAAGAGGCAGGATGCGGACAGGAATCGTTTCCGGCTGACTGAGGTCATGCACCCAATACCAAGGCGTCCCGCGCAGTTCCGTGGCGACATTCAACACCTTATAGAAACCGATGAAGAACGGGAACTGCAACAACATGGGAACACAGCCGCCAGCGGGGTTTACGCCGTGCTTGTTATAGAGGTCCATCACCTCTTTGTTCTGATCCTGCTTCTTCGGATCGTTGAAGCCGACGCCTTTGTACTTATCGTTGATCCGTTGAATTTCCGGCTGCAACGACTGCATCTTCTTCATCGACTTCATGCTGGACAGGCTGAGCGGAATCAAAGCCGTGTTGATGATGATGGTGAGAAGAATGATCGACCAGCCCCAGTTATGAACGACGTTGGCATCGAGCCAGCGGAGGGCGGCGAAGAGCGGGCGGCCGATCCAGCCGAACCAGCCCCAATCGACTAACGACACCAGACGCTTGTCGGTTTCCCCGAGCAGATCGAGATCCTTGGGACCGACGAACATGGTGAACTGATTGCGGCCGGCGATGCTCAGACCGGCGCCGACGAAGGGCATGAAGTCCTTGGATTTGGCGGGGTACGGCAGAGAATCGGAGAGGGCCGTCAGCTCAATGGTCTGGCCGGGCTTGGGCAGGGCGACGGCGGCGAAGTACTGATCCTGCAACCCGGCGAAGACGTAGCTGCCGGCGTTGGCGATGGGACCGTCTTTGGCTTTGGCGCTTTCGAAGGTCGTGGGGGACGAATCGCTGGGCGGGAGGTAGACGGCGAACTGGGCGGCGTAGGCTTTGGGCACCGTGTGGTCGCCGAAGCCGCCGCGCCAGATCAGGGCGTGGGTAAGGTTGACGTTCTTCTCGGAGATGGCGCTATCGACTTCAGCGAGGTAACGGCCGGGGGTGAAGCGGAAGGACTTGTGGGCGACGGTGGCGCCATCGGCGTAGTTAAACGTAATGCCGTCGGCGGCGCGGGTGACGGTGAAGAGCTTTTCGTTGAGGTCCGCGGAGGGTTTCTGGTCCTTGTACTGATAGGTAAAGGGCCGGGTGCCGAGCTGGGTGGCGTTTTCGTCGTTGACCAGATTGAGGAGTTTGCCGGTGGCGTCCTTGAATTTCTTCAGTTCCCATTCCATGACGACGGCGCCTTTGTTGGAGAACTTGACGCGGTAGAGATCGTTTTCAAAGACCGGGAATTCGGCCTGCTGGGCGACCTGGACGGCGGGGGCGCCATCGGCGGGCGCCGCGGCGGCGGCAGCGGGGGTGCCGGCCGGAGCAGGATCCTGCTTCTTGGCCGTTTCGGCGGCCTTCTTCTGCTGAGCCGCCGGGGTGGGCGACTTGGGCAGCAGGTACTGCGAGACGAAAATGACGGCGCCCATGAGGACGAACGCCAGCAGCAGACGCTGCTCCATCGAAAATTCTTTTTTGCCTTCAGCCATGGGTTGGAACTCTTATGGTCGCAGAATTTCTATTGATGCAGATCAATGTACAGGGTCGTAGCCGCCCTGGTGAAAAGGATGGCACCGGCCGAGCCGTTTGAGGCCCAACCAAACGCCGCGAATGGCGCCGTATTGAGAGACGGCGTCCATCATGTACTCCGAACAGGTCGGCCGGAAGCGGCAGGCCGAGGGCAGCCAGGGAGAGATGGCGGCCTTGTAAAAGCGCAGAAGGGCGAGAACGATCACGCTCGGCATCGTTCAATCAGCCTTTCCAGTTGACGGGTGAGGTCGGCGAGCGGGGCTTCGGCCGCGGCCCGGCGGGGATTGAGAACGATATCGAGAGCGGGATCGATCAACGCCAGACGCGTGCGCAATTGCTCACGGATGCGGCGGCGGATCCGGTTACGTATCACGGCCTTACCAACGGCACGGGGGATCGTGAAGCCAATGCGCGGGCCGGCTTCGCGAGGGGTGTCCGGGCTTGTCCCGGGAGCGGAAGTTTGCCGGAGCAGAAAAGCCACAAAGTATGGACACGAAAAACGGCTGCCGTTGTCGTAGACCTTACGGAATTCTACGGACTTCAGCAGCCGGCTGTCTTTGGTAAACCGGTGATCGCCTTTACTCGTTGGAGTGGGAGGCACGGACGGCGCGTTCGTCACTGACCGTCAACTTCCAACGGCCACGAGCCCGGCGGCGGGCCAGGACGGCGCGACCATTCTTCGTCTGCATGCGCGAACGGAACCCGTGGGTCTTGGCGCGGTGACGGTTATTCGGCTGAAATGTACGCTTCGGCATTACTCTTTCCTGTTCTCGGCAGTAGGGACAAACCTAGCCGTGGACGCAGTGCGCCCAAAGCTTGAGTATACGGGATTTGGGTAACGATCGGCAACTGGGAGTATCTTAGATTCAGAAGGTACCTCATGCAACGCAATACGAAGTGGCTGCTGGCGGCGGCGTTTTTAGGACTGCCCGCGGCTGGCGGATTGACGCTGTTGTATCTGGCCAAGCAGCACGCATCGAAGATTGAGCCCTACATTCGGGACCAGGCGGTGGCGTATCTGCGCGACCGGTTCCATGCCGAGGTGGAGATCGCGGATCTGCGGATCGACATTCCCGCGCTGTCGCCGGTGAAGCTGTATTTGACCCAGGGCCGGGGCGTGATGGCGAGCGTGACAGGGCAGGGCATTCTGCTTAAGAAGAATGCGAATCTGCTGTTCCGGATGCAGACGATGCGGTTTGAGATCGACCTGGGGCAATTGAGCTTGCCGCATAAGGGCGTGACACGGGTGATGCTGGACGGCGTAGAGATTGTGGTGCCGCCGAAGGGGGAGGGCGGGACTGGGAAGGCGGGCGGCGGATCGGGCGCGCGGAGCGATGTCACAATTGGCGAGATCCTGATTACCAATGCGAAGTTGATCATTTCGTCTCGGGACAAGACGCGGACGCCGCTGGAGTTTCCGCTTTATCAGGTTCGGTTGATGGACGCGGGGCTGGACGCGCCGATGCGCTATGAAGCGCAGATGCGGAATGCCAAACCGCCGGGCGAGGTGACGGCGACCGGTCACTTCGGGCCGTGGCAGCGGGATGAGGCCGGGGAGACGGCGTTGGACGGGGAGTTCAAGTTTGAACGGGCGAATTTGGGCGTGTTTTCGGCGATTGGGGGGATTCTGCACTCCACGGGGACGTTTGCAGGGAAGCTGAACGACTTTCTGGCGAAGGGCGAGGCGACGGTACCGGACTTCTATTTGAAGGCCTCGGGGAACAAGTTGCCGCTGGCGGTGAAGTACGAAGTGCAGGTGGATGGGACGAATGGGAACACGGTGTTGAAGCCGGTGCATGGGCGGATTGGCAAGACTTCGTTTGTGACGAGCGGGGGGATTGTGAAGCATGACGGTGACCAGCGGCGGACAATTGCACTGGACGTGAACATGCCGGCCGGGCGGCTGGAGGACGTGCTGTTGCTGGCGATGAAGGGCGGGGAGCCGTTTATGTCGGGGAAGTTGCAGATGAAGAGTAAGATTTTGCTGCCGCCGTTGAGCGGGAAGGTGATTGAGAAGCTGCGGCTGAGTGGGGATTTTGTGATTTCGGACGCGAAGTTTTTGCGGACGCAGATCCAGGACCGGATCGACAAGATGAGCCGGCAGGCGCAGGGGCAGCCGAAGAACGAGGGAATTGATGAGGTGGTAAGCGGGATGAGCGGGAAGTTTGAATTGGCCAATGAGCTGATTACGTTGCGGGAGCTGGCGTTTGGGATTCCGGGGGCGGATTTGAAGCTGAATGGGACGTACAACCTGGACAATGAGGTGATCGATTTTCACGGGGATTTGCGGCTGCAGGCGAAGTTGTCGCAGACGCAGACGGGGTGGAAGAGATTGGTGTTGAAGCCGGTGGATCCGTTCTTTGCGAAGAATGGGGCGGGGTTGTATACGAAGATTAAGATTGTGGGGACGCGGAAGGAGCCGCAGTTTGGGCGGGAGAAGTAGGATTTTTTTGATTGTGATTGGCGTAGCGCTGGCGGGGGAAGAGCCATGCCGGACACCAGAAGGAACGCTGTGCCGGACGATCCGTTGGGAGACTACGGGCTGGGAGAATGTCAGCTGGGGATTCCATGCGATTGCGCGATGGACGGGGACGACGACGTTGGCGTATGGACGGGACGGAAGGAGCTATGAACGGTATGCGTCGCGGTCGTTTCGTAATTACGTGATAGATGAAGGGCAATCGGATCGGGCAATGATCGGGCCTCCCTGGCCCGAGCGGACGGTGGAGATCGACCATGTGGAGAATACGTACCGGTTGTCCGGGGTTCACGGCAGGCCAATCTGGGGTAGCGACGACCCGGACTGCGCGAAGATGTCGCGGAATTTCCTGCTGACGGATCTGCGGCGGGGCGGTGAGGCGATCATCGCTGGCGTCCGCGCTATCGAATACACGGGGCGGCGATCCGCATCGGAAGCGCATACCTATTGGCTGGCGCCGACTCTGGGGTGCACGCAAATGAAGGTCCTTGTTTCCCGCCACAACAGTCTCGGGCTGCCGACGTTTTCCTCTCGCGAAGAGGTCACTCTCCTTCGGATGGGCGAACCAGAGCCCGCTCTCTTTCAAGTTCCCCCAAACTACCGGCCGGTGCGCTAGCCGCCAGTACGCAAACTAAACCACCGGTGCCGCTTGGTGGGCGCGTTGCGGTCGCGCAGAATGAAGCGGTAGTCGCGCCAGTTGACGGCGACCAGATAGATGCCGAGCAGGATAATGCTCATGGTGATGAGCGTCACCATGGCGACGGCGCCGATGTGCACGCCGATGGTGTCGGCTTCTGGCTTGAAGAAATAGCGCTCGAACACATGGCCGAAGTTCATACCGAAGAAGCCGGTCAACACGGCGCCGGCACCGAAGATCATGCTGAGCATGGCCAGGCGGTTGACGGCTTCGGTGGAGCGCTGCTGGTTGTACTCGTTCAGCGCGGCGTTCATGTTGGCAAGCTCCTCTTCGATTTGCACGCGGAGCTCTTCGACACGGTAGGCTCGGCACTGCATCTGGAAGTGCTCGATTTCCTCGTCTTTATTAGCTAATTCGTCGAAGTACCAGTAGTTGGAGAAGTTCAGGAATTCGTTGCGGAGGTCGGTGGCGATTTCGACGTTCTGGCGTTCCAGCCGGCCGACGGCGAGGTTTTCATACAGACGCCGGGAGACGAGCGCGACCGATTCGGCGAAGTCGAGCAGGGTGGCACGGTAGAACAGCGCGACGATGGCCATGAGGTAGTAACGGCCAGCGAACATGCGCTCGATGAGGTTGCCTTCCTGGGTGAGGTGGAGGCCACGGTCGGATACGCCGAGGGCGAGCGTAACGTTGGAGTAGCGCGTGAAGCCGTAGTAGGTGCCCTCGTGGGCCCAGCGGCGGTAGCAGTGCTCCTTCATCTGCTGGCGCGTGAACTCGGGGTCGTAGCGGAAGCCTTCGCCGTCGCGGTCGACGTAGAGGAAGCGGCTGAAGAGGTGTTCGACTTTATCGGGCGTGCCGAAGCCGGGGTCGACGGCCATGTAGGAGTAGGGGATCATCCGCTCGTCGAAGATCTGTTCGTATTCGAGCGTGTCGTAGTTGAGGAAGTAGAGCAGGGACTGGATGACCTTTGAGAGCGGCGGCTGGAACTGGACGATGGCGCCGTTTTCAAACGTCTCTTCGGCGAGGATCTCTTCACCGACGGTGAGCTTGGAGGAAGTGGGGACGCGGCCCTCGCGGCGCTGGCGGCCGGAGGTGGGGTAGACCTTGCGCATCATCTCGTTCATCCAGAGGGCTTCGCGGACGGAGCAGTTGGCGCGTTCAACGCCGATGGAGAGGATGCCGACGCCGTTGGCGAAGAGGAAGAGACGGAGGTCTGTGATGGGGACGGCGCAGGAGCGGCTGCGGACGTCGGCGGCCTGCCACAGGAGGGGGAGCGTCTGCGGCAGCATCATTTCGTAGACGCGGAGGAGGGTGGCTTGATCGCTGGACTTGGTGTCGAAGAAGACGCGCCGGACAAAGGGATGGAAGAAGACCATGTCCTGGTAGGCGCGGGAGTCTAGATCGAATTCTGAATAGGAGGCGCGGCGCCAGCCGCCGAGGCGGGAGCGGATGGGGTTTTCGGTGGCGCAGTTTTCGGAGCGAAGCCAGTCGTCGAGGCCGTCGATCCAGCTGCGCAAGGGGGGCCAGAAATCAGGGTGCGCGGAGGCGACCACTTCCTTATCGATGACGAATGGAAAGAGGAAATAGGTTTCGAGTTGAAGGACGGGCTTCTCCACGGTCACCTCCGTTATGATAACGTCCCAATTGTCATGCGCCTATTCCTTTGGATTTTCGTGTTGGGGAGTTTGTGGGGCCAGAACACCGGTGCGGTGTTTCAGACGTGGAAGCGACCGCGGGCGCTGGCGCTCGTGGGCGACCGGTATCACAGCCCGGTGTATATCCGCGAAGGGCTGTCGAAGGCGTTGATGGAGGAGAACATTCCGGTGACGTTTATTGAGAACGTCGCCATGTTGAACGCCGAGAGTTTGAAGGAGCACCAGTTGTTGATCATCCTGCGCGACGGGATGAACTGGCCCAATGGCTACGACAAGCCGCCGGTGAAGTGGATGACCGATGCGCAGCAGCAGGCCATTTGGGACTTCGTCCACGGTGGCGGCGGGTTCCTGGCGCTGCACAATTCACAGGGGATTTATCCCGAGGGCGGGCTCTACTACAAGCTGTTCGGCGGGGA
>CANIFK010000214.1 GCA_947466555.1 Acidobacteriota bacterium
GAACTGCGGAGCGCCATTGAGGCGCGGCGAAAGAAGTTGGCCGGTGAGTACGAAGCGGCGGCGGCGAAGCTGACGGCGCTGAGAACGAAGGCAGCGCGCCAGTTGGAGAAGCGCGTGGAGCAGGAGTTGACCGCGCTAGCGATGGCCGGGACGACCTTTCGCATTGCATTTTCCGAGTCTCCGTGGACGGAAGAGGGACGCGACGCGATCGTTTTCCTGGTTTCGGCAAATCGGGGAGAAGAGCCGCGGGAGTTGTCGAAGGTGGCCAGCGGCGGCGAAGTTTCGCGCATCGCTTTGGCGATTAAGACATGCGTGGAACGGGAGCATCCAGGCGGAACACAGCACCTGCTGGTGTTTGACGAAGTGGACGCCGGGATTGGCGGCGAGGCGGCCGAGGCGGTGGGCCGCCGGTTGAAAGAGTTGAGCCGTGCCTATCAGGTGTTGTGTGTCACGCATCAGGCGCAAATCGCCTCGTTCGCTAACTTCCACTATCGCGTGGAGAAGAAGGAATCGAAGGGGCGCACGGTGGCGGTGGTGGTCGAACTCGACGGGCAGGAGCGGACCAAGGAGATCGGCCGTATGCTCAGCGGGCAACGACTGACGCCGGAGGCGCTCCAGCACGCCGAACAGTTGATCCGGGCGGGCGCCGCGGTTTAGTTGTCTTCGGTGTCGCTGACGAAGTTCGAATGGAAGGCTTTATCGAGGACTTCGTCGGTTAACATCATCGGGCGACGTTCAAAGCGAATGATGTCGATGGCGTGCGACAAGACATCGCGGGGATGGCACCGGCGGCGAGGTTTGGCCTCTGGACGGTAGTGCCGATCCAGGAACCGTTCGGCCATGTCGCGCGGACAGTTCAACCCTTTGCTATCGGCGAATTTCACGAAGATGTCCAGGAACTCTGAGTCCTGCGGGCTACGCATCAGCATCTTGTACTGAATACGGCGAAGGAATGCTTCGTCGCCCAACTGGTGCGGCTTCAGGTTCGTCGAGAAGATCAGGAAGCATTCGAACGGTACCGTCATTTTGGTGCCGTTGGTGAAAGTCAGAAAGTCTACGCGCCGTTCCATCGGCACGATCCAGCGATTGAGGACTTCGGCGGGGGTGGTCTTCTGCCGGCCAAAGTCATCGATCAGGTAGATACCATTATTCGCCTTAAGCTGGAGCGGGGCGTCGTAATACTTCGACACCGGGTTGAAGCTCAAGTCGAGCATTTTGAGGTCCAGTTCGCCACCGCTGACGATGAACGGGCGCCGCGTCTTAAACCAGCGCTTGTCGTATGTGGACTCTGTCGTGAACGCCGAGATCTGATCCGACTCCTCGTCCACCGGGTGGTGGTAGACCGGGTCGAACATCTGGATGATCATGCCCTGGCACTCGATGGCGTGGGGAACGTAGATGTGGGTGTCGTCAACGTTAAACAGCGCTTCGGCAAGGAACGTTTTGCCGTTTCCGGGCTGGCCGTAGATCAGGAACGATTTGCCGGAGTTCACGGCGGGCCCGATGGAATTCAGAATCTCGTCGGTCACCACCATGTGCTTGTAAGCATCCCGCAGTGCTTCCATGGTCAGCCAGCCATCGCCCTGTTTCTGCTGCCGCACCATGTCGGCGTACTGATACAACGGCACCGGCACCTTGCCCGAATACGCGCAGGCGGAGATGTATTCTTTGGCAAGGGTGCGACCGTTCTCCGTCAACAGGAAGCGGGAGGAGATGGCGCCCATGCCCAACGAACTCTTTACGCCTAGAAGATTGTTGCGTTTCAGGCCGTCGATCAGTCCTTCAATAACGCTGAACTGCAGACCGAGATCCGACGCCAGTTCACGGCCGATCACCTCGCCCTTGTAATAGAGCGCCTTCAGGACCAACTGCTCGATCATCTGCGCGGGAATACCGGTATGTTCTATCGTCTCTGGAACCGGCGGGACAATCTGATCGGGGCCATCGGACGCATCGCCATCGAAGCCAACAAAACTATTGAGACCTTCCAAGTCAGTAAATGGCATCCCTCGTTTTATCGGCTGGCACTTCCGGGTTCTATAGAGGGGTAAGTACAAAATCGGCGTCACCCCCGCGCTATCATGAGGTTTCGGGAGCCCATTATCATGTCCACAACCCGCCGCAACTTCCTCCAGGCCGGATCCGCTACCACCATGCTGGCCGCCGCCGCGCCCGCGCAGACGCCCAAAGGGGCCAACGACAAGATCAACGTCGCCTGTATCGGTTTCGGCATCATGGGCCAGGGCGACGTCTCCACCGTCGCCACGGTCCCCGGCGCAAAACTGGTCGCCGTCGCCGACATCTACGAAGGGCGCCGAACCAAGGCCAAGGAAGTCTACGGCAAGGACATTTTTACCACCGCCGACTACCGCGAAGTCCTCGCCCGCCCCGATGTCGACGCCGTCATCGTCGCCACGCCCGACCACTGGCACCAGATCATCGCCTGCGACGCCATGCGCGCCGGCAAGGACGTCTATTGCCAGAAGCCGATGGTGCAGAAGGTGGAAGAGGGCGCCGCCGTTATTCAGGCCGAAAAAGAGACCAAGCGGATCCTGCAGGTGGGCAGTCAGCGCGCGAGTTCGATTCTCTACGCCAAGGCGCGCGAGGTGATCAAGCAGGGCTCGATTGGCGAGGTTCGGATGGTGGAGGCGTTCTGGGATCGCAACTCCGCGCTCGGCGCTTGGCAGTACTCCGTCCCGGCCGACGCCACGCCGCAAACGCTTGATTGGGACCGCTTCCTGGGCCACGCGCCCAAGCGCCCGTTTGAGCCCATCCGCAGCTTCCGCTGGCGCAATTATCAGGACTACGGCACCGGCGTGGCCGGCGATCTGTATGTCCACCTTTTCACGGGCATCCACTACGTCATGGATTCCAACGGCCCCAACCGCGTCATGTCCACCGGCGGCCTCTACTACTGGAACGACGGCCGCGACGTGCCGGACTTAATGCTGGGCATGTACGACTATCCCGACACCAAGGCCCACAAGGCGTTCCATCTCTCCATCCGCCTGAACTTCGAAGCGGGCGGCGGCGATGGGTCCGGGTTCCGCTTCATCGGGACCGAGGGCGTGCTCGATCTCGCCGTTGGCGGCGCGCTTGTGCTGAAACGAAAGCCCAAGGACACCGAACCTGGCAACACCGCCGGGACGTTCTCCAAGGCAACGGCCGATCAGATTCTCCGCGACTACCGCGGCAAGTACCCCACCCAACGCGCCACCGCCGACGGCATGCGCGCCAACACCGAGCAGCGCTGGGTGCTGCCCCCGGGGTATACGGAGCAGTATGCCCACCACGAGAACTTCATCAACGCCATCCGCTCCCGCAAGCCGGTGATTGAAGATGCCACCTTCGGCCTCCGCGCCGCCGGGCCTGCGTTGCTGTCCAACGTCAGCCACTTCACGCGGCAGACGATGCACTGGGATCCGGAGAAGATGGTGGTTAAGGCGTAGGGCGAACGCTGCCCACGCCTTTCCAGAGCAGCCACTGCTTCAAATACGCAAACACCGCCGTTATTGCGCCGATGTACAGGATCGTCTTCGCCTCCAAATAGATGATCCAATCGTCCCAAACGAAAATCTTGCTCCCGACGTTCCAGAACCCGGCTCCGGAGCCCGCATCTACGACCAACGCCAACAAAAGGACAAGCCCGCATGCGGCCCACCCGATGCGTACGGCCGTTTTGGCAAGCCGAGGTGCGATCCCGGAACCAAGAACAGTCACATAGAAGGCGGCGACAAAGTAGGGAATTGCGAAGGGCCAGATCAGCTCCCAGTAGTGGGTGTTAAACTCACCTCCGGTGGGAGTCGGACAGTTGGCACAGAAAAACGTCGCCACCGGGCCGCCAACGTCCTCTGAAATCGGACAGAGTTTCCAGAGGACGATAAACACGGCGGCGTAGTAGCTCGGACTTACCCAAGCCCAAAACCAACGCAAGAGTTACGCCCCAAACGCCTTCCGCAAAACCCCATAGCTCTTCGCCACCGCGGTCTTCGGATCTTCCTTCCCCTCCATCTCCAGCGACACCCAGCCCTTGTACCCGGCGCCCCGCAGAATACCCGCAATGCGCGGATAATCCAGGTCCAGCGTGTACCATTCCCCGCCGCCGTAATAGGTCTTCGCCTGCACAATCGTCGCCAACCCGGCCAGCCGCCCAATCCCCTCATACGGGTCGCCCGGATAGTTCCCCGTGTCCATATTGATCCCAAGCCACGGCGAATTCACAGCCTTGTGAATCGTCAGCAAATTGTCGATCTTCGTCGTCAAACCCCAGTGGTTTTCGAGTGCCAGCATGATGCCTTCTTTTTCACACGTCGCCAGGCACTTCTGGATCGAATCGATACACCACGCAAACGCGTCCTTATCGGTATACCCGGGCAGGGCCGGTTCGTCGCCCTTCACCTTCATCAGATCATCGAACGATTTGATCGTCTTCCAGCGCCCGCTGTTCAAACGCACGCACGGAATGCCGAGCCGTCCAGCCAGTTCCAGACAATGCGTCGTATGGTCGATCATCTTCTTCCGCTCCGCCGCGTCGGGCGAAACGAAGTCCTGATGGATCGACAGCATCGGGAACGACAGCCCGCGCTCAAACGCCATCTTCTTCAGCTTCGCGATATACGCCGGCGATTCGTCCACCATCTGCCGGTGCAGAATTTCCACGCCGTCAAAACCGAGCGACGCCGCGTGTTCAATGACATTTTCGATCGGATATTTTTCCGTCTTGAAGTGCCAGTAGCTGTAGGTCGAGACCGCCAGCGGAATCCGCCCCTTGAAAGGAGCCGCCGAAGCCGCGGGCACGCCCGCCGCCCCCAATGCCACCGAACCGAGAACCGAACGTCGAGAGATCATGAATCCCATTGTCACCCAATCGCCGCACCGGTAAACAAAGCCTTCCGGCGCGCGAGGCAACAAACTGATAGGCTAAAGATGTTTCACCTTCTATGGAAAGTACCGCAAAAGGGGTCACCCCCATCACCAAGGCCCGGCACATGAATTGGGTAACCATCATCTTCCTCGCCTTCTTCCACGCGGGCGCATTGGCCGCCCCGTTTTTCTTTGAGTGGAAATCGTTGGCTGTAATGGTTCTGCTCTACTGGATCACCATTGGTTGGGGAATCGGCATGGGCTACCATCGCCTGCACACCCATCGTTCGTACATCGTGCCGAAGTGGATTGAATATCTCTTTGCCGTCTGCGGAACGCTCACCCTGGAAGGCGGGCCCATTTTCTGGGTCGCCACCCACCGCATTCACCACCAGAAATCCGACATGGAAGGCGATCCGCATACGCCTCGCGACGGCAAGTGGTGGTCACATATCGGCTGGATCATCTTCGGTGAATCCAAGCACAACAAAACCGAAGAACTGGCCCGCTACACGCCGGATCTGGCGAAGGATCCCTTCTACCGCTGGCTGAACACCTGGCACTTCATGCCGGTGGCCGTTTCCTCGGCGCTCATCTGGTACTTCGGCGGCTTCTCCATGTTCCTCTGGGCCGTCTGCATGCGCATCACGCTCGGCCTGCACTCCACTTGGCTGGTCAACTCGGCCACCCACCTCTGGGGCAATCGCCGCTTCGACATCCGTGACGACTCCCGCAACTCCTGGTGGGTCGCCATCCTGACCTTCGGCGAAGGCTGGCACAACAACCACCATGCCCACCCCAACTCGGCCCGCCACGGTCTGGCCTGGTACGAAGTGGACATGACCTGGATGCAGATCCGCTTCCTGCAGATGATCGGCTTGGCCACGATGGTCAAAGTCGCCACTGTGGACAGCGAATCCTCGCTTGCCCGCAAAGTAGCATAGTCGAAAAAACAGTACAAAAAAGGGAAGGGCCGGCAATCGCCGGCCCTTCCCTTTTTGCTTTAGTATCCGCTCTTCTTGTCCACCAGATTCATCAGCGGTTCCCCGCCCTGGAACCGCTTCAGATTCTCCAGGAAGAACTGCATCGCCTCGTCGGTCCACGTCGCCGTGTGGTCCGCGCAGTGGGGCGACAGCAGGACATTCTGCAGGCCCCAGAACGCGTGCCCATCTGGCAGCGGCTCTTTGTCGAACACGTCGAGCGCCGCGCCCTTGATCGTCCCGTTCTGCAACGCCGCGATCAGCGCCGCCTCGTCAATAACAGGCCCGCGCCCCACATTGATCACCACCGACGACGGCTTCATCCCGGCCAATTCCGTCGCGCCCACCAGCCCGCGGGTCTCCCCCGTCAGCGGCGCTGCCACAAGCAGGTAGTCGCACCCGGCCATCATCTCCGCCCGCTGCGCAATCGAAAAGCTCTTCTCCACAATCGGGTCTTCCTCTGACAATTGCGGCCGACGCCGGATCACGTGAATCTTCATCCCCAACGCATGTGCCCGCACCGCCGCGGCCCGGCCAATCTCGCCGTAGCCGATCACGCCCAGCGTCTTGCCGGAAACCATTTCCACATCGAACTGTTCCCACCGCGCCGCTTCCTGGTTCCGCACCATCCGCCGCAGGTCCTTGGCAAAGTGCAGAATCGACGCCACGACAAATTCGCCCAATGACTCTTTGAAAACACCGCGCCCGTTCGTCATCGGCACCGTGCTCTCGGCCAGCGCGGGAAACAGAATGCTCTCCAACCCGGCCGACAACGAATGCACCCATTGCACCCGCGGCGCCATATTCCAAACCGTTTGCAACGGAATCCCAGGGCCCATGCAGTAGAGAATCCCATCGGCCTGTTCGGCGAGCCCGGAAAGCGACTCCACCGTATTCCCCACTACATAATTCACGTTCGAAGGCAGCTCGCGCAGCCATTTCAAATACGGCGCGCTCGGATTGGATACGACAAGCAAGGTCATTGTGGACATTGTCTCCAACGTAGCACGTCACGTTATGACACACTGAAATCGTGGCTGATTTTTGTTCTTGTGGCGCACAGTTGCCTGCCGACGCCCGGTTTTGTCATCGTTGCGGCAAGCCTCTCTTCGCCGAGCCCCCACCCGACGTTGAAGAGACGCCCGAATTCGTCCATCCTCCCGGCCTGGAACATTCCGCCGATGATTTGCGCGCCCTCGCCGCAGTCAGCGATGGACCTGCCGGCCCCGCGCCCATCAGCTTCCACAACGCCAACGCCGTGCGCGCCGGGTTCTTCACCGCCATCATTATCTGGGTGCTGATGGTCATCCCGATCGGCGGCGTCCCCGGCATGCTGCTGAAGCTCTTCGTGCTGCTCGGCGGCGGCTTCGCGGCGGTCATCTTCTACACCAAACGCACCGGCCAGCAACTCACCGTCGCCGCCGGCGCCCGCCTGGGCTGGATCACCGGCGTGCTGTTCTACGTCATCTGGATTCTCTTTTTCACCGTGACCATCCTCGTACTCCAGGACCAGGGCGGATTGATGGAGGCTTACAAAAAACAGCTCCACGATTCAAACGCTCCGGCGGAGACGGTCCAGCAGATCACCGAGATTATGCAGTCTCCGGAGGTCTTCGGCGCCATGATGATCCTGATGCTCGCCATGGTCTTCGTCGCCTTTACGCTGCCGATGATCCTGGGCGGCGCAGCAGCCGCGAAAGCGCTGGAGCGAGAGTAGTTCGCGATTTCACAATCAACACGCCGGCGAAGATGATCAACATCGCCGTCACTTCTTTGCGCCCGAACGGCTCGTCGTAGAACAGCTTCCCCAGCGTCACCGCTACGACCGGATTGATGTAGGTGTAGATCGACACCAGCGACACCGGCAACGTCTCCAGCGCGTAGATATACGCCGAATACCCGACGATCGAACCAAACGTCACCAGCCAGACGATCCCGGCAATGCCGGTCGCCGAAATCGTCACCGGCCGCTCCGGCACAATCAGCGCTGCGATCAGATACACAATCCCCGCCGCCATCTGCTGCATCGCGCCCGTCAACAGCGGGTGCGTCGTCGCCCGCCAGCGCCGCTGCAGAATCGAACCGGCATTCCACGCAAACGAACCCACCTGCAGCACCAGAAAGCCCTTCCACAGGTTCGGGCCCATCTCGATTGCCCCATTCCCAGGCACCACCAGCATTACCACCCCGGCCAAGCCCACCA
>CANIFK010000215.1 GCA_947466555.1 Acidobacteriota bacterium
CTTCAACCAGGCATCCTTTTGGACGGCGGCAGAAGAGTCTGCGTGGCAGGCCTGGCAGTTGCGCGGGTTCGCAGGGAAAGCGATCTTGGAGAAGTCGTTCATGCTCTGCGCGTTGCCGATGATCTGGTAGGGCTTGCCAGCCTTCACGCTGGGCAGTTCGGAGCCAGTGTGGATCTTGTGGATCATCGTGGCCATGTCGACGGAGTTGCCGGTGTCCGGATCGGAGGTCTGCGGCTGATGGCAGGTGATACAGACTTCCACGCTCGACCGGCCAGTGGTGCCGTGGGCGGAAAGTTTGTCGTGGCACTTGTTGCAGGTGGCGGTGCGAACGATATCGCGCACAACGGTGACCTTTGAGCCATCGGGGACGAAGTTGAACGTCGTGTCCGCGAGGTTGATACCGAGATCGAATTCGCTCAGGTTCCGGTTGGCGTAGAGGGCGACCGTGTGGGTGGCGGTACGGTCATAGCCGGACGGAGCCTTGATGCCAAAGGTGTAGAGGTACTCACCATCGGCCACCTGGGTCCAGGTGCCACCGGTGTCGGTGCCGGCCTGTGTCGCCGAAACGCTAGTAATGGGACTGGTCTGGACCCGGGTGGTGTAGGCCTTGTAGGTGGTTTCGCCTTTGGGAATGGTGGCGAGGATAAGACTGGCGGCGATGGCGCCGGGAGTGGTGATGCCGAGGCGATCGAGCGGGAGACCGCGCAGATCGGCAAAGCTCACGCGAGCTTTGGCGGTCCCATCGGCGGCGATCTCCGCGGATAGGATCTTGACGGCCAAACCGGGACGGACAAAATTGATGTCCTTCTCGTCAGCGTAGAAGGCCTTGTCGGCCGTGGTGAATTGGTTCTTGGTGGCGCTCACGAGCGCTGCGCAACCCAAAAGAATGATGCCGGCGGATAGAATGACTGCGGGACGGCGTAAGAGACTGCGGACTACCATGGAACCCCCCTTCCTGAATATCTTCCGTCCTCAGAATATGCCAGTTTTGTTTTAACTTCCAGTCAATTTACACGTCTTTCCTCGTCGGACAACTGTTTATTTTTCAATCAGTTATAGAGGGTCATTTCGGTCCGACTTTGATACACCAAGCCTTGGTTGACTGTAAATGAAGACATTTAATGGAGTTACGAGAACAGTCTCGATATGGAACTGTTTTTGTCGGATTTCGAGGGACGAAGCAGAAAAGAGTTTGAGGGAAACGGCAAACGGCGAACTCTGGGGAAGAGTTCGCCGTTTGGTTGGGGTCGAGGCTACTGTGCGTGGACTTTGCTGACAGCAAAGGTAGCGCTGGGCCCGTGACACGCCGCGCAGCCTTCGCCGACGGCGGTCGTGTTGGCCAGGGCATGGGAGGCCGCGGCCAGGGAGGTATGGCAGGAGGTGCAGGCCGCGGTTTCCGGTCCCATAGTAGTAAGGGGGCCTCGCGGGCTGACAACCTTGGCGTGTGTAGCCGGAAGCGGGAGCTGCTCGGAGTTGTTGACGTGGCACATGGAGCAGTTGTTGCGCTTGCCGGGGAAACCGACTTCGTTGAAGCCGATGGCGGTTCCGCCGAAGCCAAAGATCTCGAACGGCCCGGAGAGTTCCTTGCCGGTGTGGATCTTGTGGATCATGGAGCGGAAGTCGATGGATTCAGCCGGACCCTGGCCAGCCGGCCGGCGGGCAACGTCGGAGCCGGTGGGGTTGTGGCAGAGTACGCACTGTTCAATGGCGTTCCGATTGCCGCCGTGGAGCGACAGATTGGCATGGCAGGCGTTGCACTTGGCGAGCGTGACCACGGTGCGACGGGGAACGGGTTTAGGATCGGTGACGGCGAAGGTCATCACCTTGTTGAATCCGGCGTCGCGGACAACCTGTTCGTTCTTCTTGCCCTTTTGGATGGTTACGTTGCGATACCCCTCAATCCCGATCGCGTATGAGCCCTTTGCGGCGGCTGGCACGGCGGCGGTGAAGGTATAGGTGTAGTTGCCATTGGAGCCGGTGGCGGTGGCTCGAACGTCTTCGGTCACATCGCCACCGTAGTCGGTGGTGGGGCCGGAGAGGACGAGCGCTAGGCGGGCCATGTCGGCCGGGAGGATGGGCTTGCCTTCCTTATCCTTGACGCTGAAGGAGACGACCGGCTTTTTGCCGGGCGCGCCGTCGGCCACGAATAGGATTTCGAACACGGTGCCGGGCAGTTCCTTGGATTCGGTGGGAATGACGTGGGCGCCGCGGATGGTGAGGTCGTATTCGGTGCCGGAACCGGCCTGGTGGCAGGTGGAGCACTGCGCATCGGAGGTCTGCGGGAGATTGGCGTGATTTTCGCCGGTGGCGAAGTTCACGTTGTCGTGGCAGGAGCCGCAGGCGCGGCGGTTCGGTTTCAGCCACTGATCCTTCTGCACGGCGGTCGTGGACTGGTCGTGGCAGGACTGGCAGTTGCGGACGTCGGCAGGGAAGACGACGTCGGAGAAGTCGTGCATACTCTGGGCGTTACCGATGATTTGGTAGGGCGTGCCCGCCTTGACGCTGGGGAGGCCGGCGCCCTGGTGGATCTTGTGGATCATGGTGGTGAAGTCGACGGAGTTGCCCGTATCGGGGTCAGTCGTCTGCGGTTGATGGCAGGTGATGCAGTTTTCGACGCTGGACCGGCCGGTGGTGCCGTGCGCGGAAAGCTTGTCGTGGCACTTGTTGCAGGTGGCGGTTTTGACGATGTCGCGAACGACGGTGACCTTGGCGCCATCGGGGACGAAGGTCAGGGTGGCATCGGCGATGTTGGTGCCGAGTTCGAATTCCGTTAGATTGCGATTCGCATACACCGAGACAGCATGGGTAGCGGAGCGGTCGTAACCGCTAGGGGCTTTGATTCCAAAGGTATAGAGGTACTCGCCTTCGGCGGCTTGGGACCACACGCCGCCGGTGTCAGCACCGGCCTGGGTGGCGGCGACGCCAGTGATGGGACTGGTTTGGACGCGGGTGGTGTAGGCCTTGAAGGTGGTTTCGTCTTTGGGGATCGTAGCCAGAATCAGACTGGCGGAGATGGTTCCCGGCGTGTAGATGCCGAGACGGTCGAGCGGCAAGCCCTTTGGGTCTGCGAATGAGACGCGAGCCTTGGCGGTTCCATCGGCGGCAATCTCCGCCGATAGAATTTTGACGACCAGACCGGGCCGGACGAAACTGGCTTCCTTTTCGTCCAGGTAGAAGGCCTTGTCGGAGGTGTTGAATCCATTTTTGGTAGCGCTGACGAGGGCGGCGCAACCGAGGAGAATGAGACCGACGGTAAGGATGAATGCGGGTCGGCGTATGAAACTGCGAACTACCATGGAATGCTCCTTCCTGAGTATGTTCCGTCCACAGAATAGTCCAGAAGTTCTATCATTGCTACACGAAACATGTGTTTCCATGAGCAGATAACACCTTTTTTTTGAACACTTTAAATCAGAAATTTTTGTCCGAATATCGTACACCTCGGCTAAGTTGGCATGTAAGTTGAAGGCATATCGCCAGTTAGAGGGCGTGTCACGAAATAGGACCATTTCCGCCACTATTCACCGGGGCTTGGGATATTTTGCAACGGGAGGGTGTCGGGCGGCATCCCCATGGATTGCGACTTTTTTCCTGGACGAGACGGCATTTCCTGGGCGCGGCGCTGTTGGGCGCGGCTCGAAAAGAACCGGGCTGGCATCAGCGCTACCGGATTGACGCGACGATTGTTCTGTTTGGGATGCCGGTCTTCACCCGGGCGGGCGTGGGGAGCGGATGGGCGCGGGTGGAGGAGCGCGAGGGGGAGCGAAAGCTACAGTTCGCGGCCGGATCGTGGCCGGAGCAGGCGCGAGGGTTGAACCGGTTGGGATTTGTGGAGGAGCGGGTGAGTGGGGGCGGATCGAAGTACTTTGGGTTTATGACCGCGTCGGCGGAGGAGTCCTTTGCGGAGGCGCAGAGGGCGGTGGAGGCGTCGGCAGGGGCGGAGGCGAAGTATACGGCGATTGCCGGGGAGGTGCAGGCGGGACGGGCGCACTGCAAGACGGTGAAATTTCTGTTTCCGGCGAAGTACGATTGGGCACGGTGGGAGGAGTTGTACCCGCTGGCGAGTGAAGCGTTTGCCCGGGCGTCGGAACGGGGAGAGGTGATGGCTGCGGCGCCACGGGAGGCAGCACACTCGTTTCTGCATGTACTGACGGGACAGATGGCGGGCGGGGTGGGGGTGCATTCGGGATCGTTTGTATACGGGAACCGGGAGATGGTGCTGCGGTCGAAGGTGGAACGGGACCAGGGGCGCTTGCGGTTGGACGGGAAGACGTTGTTGGAGAAACGGACGCTGTCGCAGTTCCGGTTGTGGTACCGGGAGGGTTCGGCGCTGCCGGAACGGGTGGATGTGCAGGTGAAGGCGTTTTTACGGCTGACGCTGGCCGGGGAGGGGTATGCTGGGGGGTGATGAGGCTCCTACTTTGGTTGTCGGCAACGGTGCTGCTATTTGGCGGTGAGTTTTGGAATGACAAGGCACCGGGGAGTTGGACGGCGGAGGAGAAAGAACGGCTGTTGACGGTTTCGCCGTGGGCGAAGACGGTAGGGGCGACGCTGGACGCGACGAAGGGGACGTTGAACTCGCGGATCTTTAGCGTGCCGGGCGGACAGGTGTCGAGCCCGCAGATGCGGGACCGGGGGCCGGACGCGGTGCCGCCGTTGCGGGGGGTGGTGCGATGGGAATCGGCCGCACCGGTGCTGGCGGCGGAGGGGAAGCCGTTGCCGGAAGAGGCGGCGGGGCATTTGGTGATCAGCGTGACGATGACGGGAGCGATGTCGGCGCCGAACGTGGTGGAGAGTGAAGACGAGCAGTTGCGGGCGACGTCGTTGCAGGCGAAGGGGAAGATGCCGGTGAACCCGGTGTTGATGATGCGGGATGACAAGACGGGGACGATCCGGTATTTCTTTCCGAAGAAGGAGTCGTTTACGGCGGCGGATAAGGAATGGGTGTTTGAGACGAGCTTCGGACCGCTGGCGTTTAAGGCGAAGTTCGTGGCACGGGAGATGCAGCAGAAGGGCAAGCCGGCGCTGTAGGGTTATATGATGTTGGCGTGATTCTACGGATCGTTTGCATCGCGCTGCTGGTGAGTGGGTTCTGCTTTGGGGAAGACTACTTCCCTGCCCCGGATAGTAAAGGGGGCTGGCGGACGTTGAAGGATGCCGGGAAGATCCGGAAGGCGACCGGGATCGACGTCGCCAAGCTGGACGAGGCGTTTGCGTATGTCGAGAAGACGTCGCAGCACGGCGGATTGCTGGTGGTTCGGCATGGGCACCTGGTTTACGAGAAGTATTTTGGGCGCGGGAACCGGGAGGCGTTGCCAGAGTTGGCATCTTGCGGGAAGGCGTTTACGAGCGTCGCGGTGGGGATGATGATGCAGGACAAGCCGGAGCTGTTCCCGAACGGCTTGGACGAGAAGGTATTTACGCCGAAGTTTATGCCGGCGGAGATTTTCCCGCTGGACGATCCGCGGAAAGCGGAGATTTCGTTGGGGCAGGTGCTGGCGATGTCGGCCGGGATTCGCGGGACGAATCCGGTGTATGTGAAGGGCGTGAAGCAGGAGTGGGAGAACCCGACGATCGACAACGGGCCGTGGTCGACGACCGATGAGTTCGCGCTGAAGCAATCGCTGTGGTGCGCGCCGGGGGAGTGCTATTCGTATGCCACTTCGTCGAGCCACATTCCGGCCATTCTGGTGCGGCGGATGATGGGCATGGAGATGGAAGCCTACATGCGAAAGCGGTTGACGGGGCCGTTGGGGTTTGGGACGTGGGGCTATGCGATGTACCGGCCGAAGCTGAAGAGCGGGATTGATTCCGAGGGGCGGATGTTTCATACGCCGGGGGGCGGGAGCATTGCGGTGCGATCGACGGATGTTCTGCGGTTTGCGTATCTGATGCTGCACCAGGGGCGCTGGGGGAAGGAGCAGATTCTGCCGGCGGAGTTCGCGAAGATGTGCGGTCGGTCGGTGAAGTATAACCCTCACTTTACGCACTCGTTTAACTTCAACGTGAATGATGACGGGCATTTGGCGGGGGTGCCGAAGGATGCGTTTTGGAAGGGCGGATCGGGCGGGTATGCGATCTATGTGGTGCCGTCGCTCGATATGGTGATTTACAAGATGGGCGGGACGGAGGGGCAGTATGATCCGGCGTTGACGCGGTTGCCGGTGAAGTATTCCTACGATGGGTCGCGGAAGGATTGGAAGGCGACGAATGTGGGCGATTCGACGGGGAAGACGCTGCAGATGGTGATTGCGGCGATTGGGAAATAGGTTTAGTGGCAGCGGAGGCCGGGGTGGTAGCCGGTGACGTCGAATTCGCTGATTTCGATGTAGTCCTTGCTGATTAGGGTCCATTTCGAAAATGTGGAAACACAGCCGTTTTCGAACGCCGCATTGGCGTGCATGGTGACGGTAGTTGGGGAGAAGAGGCGATTGGCATATTCGGGGCGGCGGGCCCACATGCCTAGATACCTGCCGGCTTCTGGCGGCAGGCCGAGGAAGATGGGCTGGATGGATTTACCGGACGCCATATCCCAACGGACTTCCATGTAGAGGCTGCCTTCGCGCACCGCCTCCGGTGGCCAACTCGTGATCGTCAAAGCGAGGAGGCACGGGAGTGCGATCAGGAAGATGAGCGTGTAGCGCGTCACGGCTAGGTGTAGTTTACGATAGACTCCTGTTCGATGCGGCTGCTGATTTTGCTGAGTGCGATGGCGTGTTTCGGCGCGGACTTTGAGCGGGAGGTCCGTCCGATTCTGGCGCGGAAATGTTATGCCTGTCATGGGCCGGCGCTGCAGAAGAGCCATCTGCGACTGGACCGGCGCGCGGATATGCTGCGCGGCGGGGAGAGCGGGATTCCGGCGATTGAACCGGGGAAGAGCGCGGCAAGTTTGCTGATCCGGTATGTATCGGGGGCCGATGCCAAGCTCGTCATGCCACCGGCTGGGCCGCGGTTGACGGCGGCGGAGATTGCGACGTTGCGGGAGTGGATTGACGCGGGGGCGGTGTGGCCGGGGTCCGTGGAACCGGTGGCGGCGAAGGCCGATCCGCGGCTGGCGCATTGGGCATTTCATGCGCCGAAGCAACCGGCGGTGCCGGCGGTTCGCGACGGGGCGTGGGTGAAGAATCCGATTGATGCGTTTGTGCTTTCGAAGTTGGAGGCCAAGGGTTGGCGTCCGGCGGCGCGGGCGACGGACGGCGATCTGCTGCGGCGGGTGTATCTGGACATCACGGGACTGCCGCCGACGGTGGCCGAGCAGGATGCGTTTCGTGGGGATTGGGACGGGTTGGTGAGGGCGCTGTTGGCGCGGCCGTCTTATGGAGAGCGATGGGCTCGGCACTGGCTGGACGTGGTTCGCTATGGCGATACGAATGGGTACGAACGCGACGAGGTGAAACCGCAGGGGTGGAAGTTCCGGGACTATGTGATCCGGTCATTGAACGCGGACAAGCCGTTTGACCGGTTCGTGATTGAGCAGTTGGCGGGCGATGAGTTGCCCGATGTGAACGCGGAGACGCTGCTGGCGACGGGGTACTCGCGACTGGGGCCGTGGGACGATGAACCGGCTGATCCGGCCGAGGACCGGTTCGACCAGTTGGACGATATTTTGAACACGACGGCGCAGGGGTTCCTGGGGATGACGCTGGCGTGCGCGCGTTGCCACAACCACAAGTTTGAGCCGTATACGACCAAGGATTACTACGGGATGATTGCGGTGTTCAACGGGTTGGAACGGCCGCGAAACGGGCGGACGGAGCTGGACCGGCCGGTGGGGACGTGGGCCGAGATCGACCGGTTTAATGTACGGGAAAAGAAGATTGCCGAATTGCGCGGCGCGGCGAAGGCGGTGTGGCTGGCGTCCGGAAAGAGCGCGCTGCCGGCGGGCGTGGACCTGAAGAAGTTGAGCAAGGAGCAGGCGAAGACGCTGGCCGAGGAGTTGGCGAAATTGCCGGTGGAGGAAGAGGTGGCGCGGCTGAAGCGGGAGACGCCGGACTTGCCGCGCGGCTACTTCATGGAGGAGCCGTCGGCGACGGTGAAGCCGAC
>CANIFK010000216.1 GCA_947466555.1 Acidobacteriota bacterium
TCATTCGCATTAACACCACAGAGCCGGCAAGGTACTTCTTCCCGTAAACTCACCCGCGTATCGTAAGTACTCTCCGGGGACACGCCTCCGAGCGTGTCCCCAAATCCACACTCCCCGGCTCCAAAGGAAAGGCACCACCAAAACCTTACACCGTAACCGACGTCGACCCGCCGTCCACCGCCAGCGTCTGCCCCGTCACATAGTTACTCGCGTCACTGGCCAGAAACACCGCCACACCCTTCATCTCCCCATCTCGCCCCGGCCGCCCCATCGGCACATTCTGCTTCAAATCTTCAATTAAATGCGGCAAAACCCCCTCCGTCATCCGCGTCGGAAAGAACCCCGGCGCAATCGCATTCACCCGGATCCCATACTGCGCCCACTTACACGCCAACTCCCGCGTCAAACCAATAATACCCGCCTTCGCCGCCACATATCCCGAACAATGAATCCCGCGGGGCAGGGAACCCCGCATCCCCGCAATCGAGGCGACATTGATAATCCGCCCATGCTTCCTCGCAATCATCCCCTTCGCGCACTCCTGGCTGAACAGAAACGTGCCCGTCAAATTAGTCGCAATCACCGATTCCCACTTGTCCAACGGCATCTCCTCCGCCGGCGCCCCCCAAGTCGCCCCGGCGTTGTTGACCAGAATGTCCACCGGCCCAAACGCCTCCGCCGCCAACCGGACAGTCTCTTTCACCTGTGCCGGATCGGCGACATCGCAAACGGACCCCGCGCACTTCGCCCCCGCCGCCCGCAACGATTCAATCGCCGGCAACAGCCACTTCTCCCGCCGCGCCACGATGTAGACGCTCGCCCCCGACTCCGCCAATCCCTGCGCAATCTCCTCGCCCAACCCGCGAGAGCCTCCCGTAACAAGCGCCGTCCGTCCGTCTAATCGAAACAACTGAGTGACTGTTTGCATAGCTGTCCGGGAAGTATATCGCGTACGCTGGAAGAATGAGCACGGGATCCCAAAGCACCAACGAACACCGCGAAAAAGCCAAGTCGCTAGGCCCCATCGGCATCGCCGTCATCACCGTCAGCGACACTCGCACGGAGGAGACCGACGTCAACGCCAAGTGGCTCCGCGAACAGATCACCGCCCTCGGCCACGAAGTCACCGCCTACCGCCTCATCAAGGATGAGCCCACGCAAGTCGCCGCCGTTCTCGACGAACTCGCCGCCACCAGCGCCCGCATTCTTCTCTGGAATGGTGGCACCGGCATCGCCCCGCGCGACACCACCTACGACGTGCTCAGCAAACGCATCGAAAAGCCACTCCCCGGCTTCGGCGAAATCTTCCGCATGTTGAGCTTCGAAGTCGTTGGTGCCGCCGCCATGCTCTCCCGCGCCACCGCCGGCGTCTACCGCGGCAAGCTCATCGTCTCCACCCCCGGCTCGCCCAACGCTGTCCAACTAGCCTGGACCCGCCTCCTCGCCCCGGAATTGGAACACCTGGCCTGGGAAGTCATCCGCTAACGGCAACCCATCCGCGCCGCCACCAGCGACCGCCCAAAGTGCAGCGCCAGAAAGGCCATCGGCGGAATCGCCAGCGCCTTCGCGTACGGATTCCCCGGCACCGGCTGCAATAAACCCGGGAACACCGCGATGGCTATCGGAATAACCGGCAAAAACGCCAGTCCAATCGCCGCCGTCAATAGCAACCGCGACCAGCGAAACGTTCCCCGCCGCCACAGCGCAACGCCCAATATCGCCAACGGCGCCAACGACAGTACTGCTCTTGGCCACGGCAGTGCCCACCACCCCGGCACGTGAAAACGCGGAGTCACGAACGACACAATCGTTGAAGCCTCCGCGTACAGAAACTCCGGCCAATACTTAGTCATCCCAATCGCAATTCCCATAACGGTCTCTTTTCAGAACCACGCCGAACTCCGCCCCTCCGCAAACTGTTCCAGCAAATCTCCAACGAACGCATCCCGGTCGCCGCCGTATAAATACCGGAGCAACCAAACCGCCAGCCGCGGCGCGCCGTTCATACCTCCACCACCGGACCTCCGGACTACAAATCGGTCGACGCCTGCCGCGTCATCCGGATCGTCTCCAGCCCCGAAGGGGGCACCGCAAAGTACCGCTTCGCCCGCCCGCCCCGCTCCTTCGTCGGCTCCCCCAACCGCGACGCAGCCAGCCCCTTCTCCTCCAGTCGCTCCTGCGCCGCATCAGCCCACCTAAAAGAGGGCCGCTCGCTTCGGAGATTCTTCAAGAGGCGAGAAGAATGAAACGAACCGCAATCCGCTAAACTATAGAAGTGCGGAGGAGTGGCCGAGCGGTTTAAGGCACCGGTCTTGAAAACCGTCGTAGGGGAAACTCTACCGAGAGTTCGAATCTCTCCTCCTCCGCCACTCTGCCGCAAGCGGCGACTCACCTTCCAGAGCGACCACATTTGGTCATGGGAGCCCTCTTTCTGACACCATTTGGTCAACGCTAAATGATGGTCTGAATACAGTTGTATTCACTCACTTTCGCATCGTGTTGGAAACAGACGGAAAACGTCATTTTCCCAACTCACTTACTAACGTGATAACCCGGATGGGGCATTACCTCTGGTACTGTTTCTCTCTTTACGCTAAGTCCGGGCGCCTCCAATTGATAGACTCATTCCACTCGTATTAACTTTTCATCCCGGCCTCTGCATCTGTGTATATTTGTGTTGACAGATGTGTTTGCTCGGATTATGCTCAGTCATGCAAAACGCTTGTTAATGTTCGCGCCCTTCTTGCGATCATTCAATTCCAGCCCGCACCCTTAGCGATGCCGGCCTCTTTATTCCTGCTCGTGTGATCTTTCGAAACCGTTCTGACTTCCCTGTAAGTCAGATTGGCGAAAGCCTGTCCGGATTTCGAAGTCCGTCGCCTCTTTGACCGGTTTCAAACCGCTCGAAGGTGCGTGATCCGCCGTCTGCGCAACCCTTTCGCTCCCTCTTCCTCAATACCGTATTGCCTCGACGGCCGCGTATGTTATCGCCTGGTCCGTCCACCCCTCGAGCCCCCAAGCGGGCTGCGGGAGAGCCTCAGATGTTATCTGGCGCTCAACACGTTTGTCATAAAAGTGAGTTATTGAAATGCCGAACGAATGCTCTCATTCGAGTCCGCGTTGGTATGCCCTCTACGTGCGCGTACGGCATGAACGGGTGGTCGGTATTCAACTGGCTGGCCGCGGGTTGGAGGCATTTCTGCCCTTCTACCTGTCCCGCCGAAAATGGGCGGATCGTTACGTCAGCCTGGAAATGCCGCTCTTCCCGGGATACGTCTTCTGTCGCTTTTCCAGCGAACAACGAATCTCCGTTCTCGACACCAGCGGCGTCGTTCGAATTGTCGGCTTCGGCCGCCAGTCGATTCCGGTCGACGACGAGGAAATAAATGCCATCCAACGCGCCATCGCCGCCGGATTGGACTGTGAACCGGTCCCTTACGTCGAGGTCGGGCGGGCCGTGCGTATTCAGTCCGGCCCCCTCGCCGGTGTCGATGGCATCCTGCGCAACATAAAGGATACCCACCGCCTGGTCCTCTCCATCACACTCCTGAACCGCTCCGTCTCCGTTGAGGTAGACGCCGCGGATGTAGGACCCATCGGCGTCCCGGACCCCGATCCCCCCCAGCCTCCTGTCCACATCGCCCATTGGAATGCGCCCGATTCCGCGGGCCATCACATCGTGCCGGGCAAATAGCGCCAATGTCTACATCCTTCACTTCCCGCAACTCCGTCGTCACCTTCCGCCTTTCGTCCGAAGAGTACGATCTCCTCAAGCGTGCCAGCGCGATCTCCAAAAGCCGTAGCCTCTCCGAATACGCCCGTCAGGCCGTTCTGGGAAGCTCGATGCACTCGCTCCAGAAAACCGCCCCCGATCCCACGGTCTCCGTCTTGGCGGAGTGCCTGGAGCGGCTCGTTGCCCGAATGAATGAGCTCGACAGAAAACTGTCCGCGATTCTCGGCGAATCCGCGGCCGCCGATTGCTGAACCCTGGAAATTCAGCTTCACACCCCACGAACTACAAAAATGAACTACAGGCAGCAAGTTACAATCCGATGCGCCGTCACTTTCGCCGCCGCTCTCCTCGCGTTCGCCGGGGAAAAGCGCCCGCCAGCCGCCGAAACGAACACCTACATACTGGGCCCCGGCGACATCGTCACCCTCCAAAGCATGGATTGTGAGGATATCTCCGGCAAGCCAGTCCGGATTGATCAGGAGGGCTTCTTGAGCCTCCCCCTGGTCGGTCGCGTCCTTGCCGGCGGCTTGACCACCACCGGGCTGGAGGAAAGCGTCGTCTCCAGTCTCCGCAAGTTCATGCGCAACCCCGCCGTCACCGTCAGTATCACCCAGTTCGGCAGCCAGCCCATCTCCGTACTCGGCGCCGTCGGCGCTCCGGGAACCTACCAGCTACAGGGGCCAAAGACGATCTCTGAAGTCCTCGCCCTCGCCAGTGGCCTCGCCCCCGATGCCGGCGACACCCTTCGCCTTGTTCGAAAGGCCCAGTTTGGCCCCATTCTCGTCGCCGGCGCGCACGAGGATGCCGAAGGCACCAGCTCCGCCGAACTTCGCATCCAGTCCATTCTCGATTCCACCGTCAATATCGCCATTCGCCCCTTCGACTTAATCTCCGTCGCCAAATCCAAGTCCATCTTCGTCGTCGGCGAAGTCCAGAAGCCCGGCCAGGTTGTCCTCGGCTCGAAACCCGGTATCTCCGTCCTGGAGGCCGTCTCCATGGCACAGGGTTTCCAGAAAACCGCCGCCCCCAAGAAGGCGCGCATCCTCCGCGTCCGTCCCGATTCCGGTGAACGCGAAGATATCGCCGTCAACCTCGACAAGATACTCGAAAGCAAAGAGCCAAATGTCATGTTACGGCCCGACGACATCTTGTTTGTCCCTAACAATGTGCCAAAGAATATGGCCCTCCGCGGACTCGAAGCCGCCATCCAAATGGGCACCGGCGTCGTCATCTGGCGTCAGGCGCGATAACTCCCTCTCGAAACAATAAACACCGATTATGTCTGACTCAATTCTCATCCGTCCTCCCGCGGACCTACAGCCCTGGCACGCCCCCGTCTCCGTCTCTGGCGACGCCCCCACGCCCCTTCCCGGCGCCCGATCCTCCCTCGCCCTTCTCGCCCGTAACTGGCGGTTCGTTCTCTGTCTCGTCGTCGCCGGCGCCGCCCTCGGCATTGCCGTCTCCCTCTTCGCCACTCCAATCTACGAAGCCACCGCCACCTTGGAACTGCAGGACACCAATGCCGACTTCCTCAATCTCCGGTCCCTCGACCCCAACGCCCCCGCCTCCCAGGTCACCATCGATAAATACGTCGATACCCAGGTAAAGATACTCGAAAGCCGCAATCTCATCGCCGCGGTCCTGGAAAATGCCGGCGGACCCCCGCCCCCTCCTGCTCCTGGCCTCATGCGCCGACTACTTCAAACTACGCATTTGCGCGACGTCCGCTGGGCGGATTATCTCCCCGCCCGCTTCGCCCCGTGGCTCACCGTGATGCCGCCGACAGAACTTGCCATCGAAGACGCCCGCGCCAGCCTCAAGGTCCGCGCCGCGGCCACCTCCCGCACCGTCGACATTACCTATTCACACATCGCCCCGCTGCAGGCCGCTAACTTCGCCAACGCGATTGCCGCCGAATACATCCAGCAAAACGGTCTCCTCCGCACCGACTCCGCCCGCAAGACCGACGAGTTTCTCTCCGCCCGCGCCCGCCAACTGCGAACCCGCCTCGAACAACTCGAGCGCGAACTCGAACTCTACTCCCACTCCGCCGGCCTCTTACTAACTGCGGAAAAGGATAACGTCGCCGAAGAGAAGTTACGCCAGATACAAGTCGAGCTATCCCGCGCCCAAGCCGATCGGACCGAAAAACAGGCTCGCTCGGAAACCGCCAGCGCCGCCGACGCCGACTCAGTTCCCGAAGTCCTCGACAGCAAGGCCCTCACCGACTACCGCGCTCGTCTCGCCGAACTGAATCGCCAGAGCGCGGAAATGAACGGCATCTTCACGCCCTCTCACTACAAAGTGCAGCGCCTGAAAGTCCAGATCGATGAACTCACCGCCACCGCCGCCCGCGAACGCGCCAACATTCTCAGCCGCGTTCGAAACGACTTCGATTCCGCCTCCCGCCGCGAAGCTCTCCTCCGCGCAACCTATGCCACCCAGCTCGCCGTCGTCACTGACCAGTCCTCCCGCACCGTTCGCTACAAAATGCTCAAACGCGAAGTGGACACTACCCGCCAGATCTACGAAGACATGCTGCGAAAAGCCCAGGACGCCAACGTCGGCGCCGCCATCCGCCCTAACTCCATCCGCGTCGTCGACCCGGCCGTCCCTCCGTCCCGTCCCGCCACCCCCCGCCTCGGCCTAAACACTATCGCCGGCGCATTCTCCGGCCTCTGGATTGCGCTTCTCTTCCTCTTCTTCCGCTTCCGCGCCGGTGCCACCTTCCGCGAACCCGGTGACACATCGTCGGTCTTGGACGCTCCTGAACTGGGCGCCATCCCATCCGTCAAATTCACACCCGCCGGCGCCTCCGGGCTCGGTTCGTTCTTCGGCCGCGTCCGCCCCTTCCGCCAGGGACAGCTTTCTGTCGTCCCCAGTCGCGAGAGCCAATCGGTATCCATCGAACTGCTCTCCTGGACCGAAAAGCCGTCGCCCGTCGCGGAGTCCTTCCGCGCCGCGCTCACCTCCCTGCAATTCCTCCACAGCGATGACTCCGGGGCGAAGGTAATCGTCCTCACCAGCCCCTCCGCCGGTGATGGCAAAACCACCGTCCTCACCAACCTCGGAATCGCCCTCGGTGAGAGTGGCCGCAGTGTTCTCCTCATCGATTGCGACCTCCGCCAGCCCCGCCTCCACTCCATCTTTTCTGTTCCCAATAACTGGGGCGTAACCGATCTGCTCAGCGGCGCCATGGCCTTCTCCCAAACCCCGCTCGACACGCTCGTCCGCGCCACGTCCATCCCCGGCGTCTCTGTCCTTCCTAGCGGCCCCGGCACCGCCAATATCTCGGCGCTCTTGAAGTCGCCCCGCGTCGGCGAGTTACTAAGTCACCTCTCCACACGCTTCGACACCATCCTGATCGACACCCCGCCGATGACTTACATCTCCGACGCCCGTGTTCTCGCTCGCAAAGGCGACGGTGTCGTTCTGGTCCTCAAGGCCAATCGAACCAGCCGCGATCTGGCCCTCTCCTGCGTACAGCGGCTCAAACTCGATGGCTCCGTCCTGATGGGAACGATCCTCAACGACTGGGATCGCGCCAGCAGTCCGCAGCCCTACGAGGAGGAGTACTTCTACGGGCAGGCCATTTAGCGTGATCGAAGCCCTGTCCCAGCGCTATCCCCTACTGCGCAACGTCCTGCTCCTCGTCGGCGGCTCGGCCCTGGCGGCCGCCGCCATCGTCCTCAGCGCTCCCGTTCTAAGTCGCATCTACGACCCCCGCGCCTTTGGCGCCCTGGCCGTCTACTCCGCCATCGTCACCATGCTCTGCTCCTTCACCTCCCTGCGGTACGAATCCGCCATCCCGCTGCCCGAAGAGCACGGTCGCGCCGCCAACGTCCTCGCCCTGGCCTTCCTGGTTCTCATCGCGCTCTCCGGCCTGCTCTCGGTCGTCCTCGTCGGCTTCCGCGTCCAGATCAGCGATTGGCTCCACACCCCGGAACTGGCGCCCTATTTCTGGCTCATTCCCCTCGGCCTCCTCGGCAATGGAGCCTTTCAGATCCTCGGTTATTGGGCCCTGCGCAAGGAGCGCTTTCCGCTCATGGCCCGCACCCGCATCACGCAGGGCGTGGGCACGGTGGTCGTGCAGCTGGTGTGGGGTGTCGTCTCGCCCGGTCTCGCCGGACTCATCGCCGGCGACCTCAGCGGTCGCATCGGGGGCGTCGCCCGCCTCGGTCAGTTCGCCTGGGCCGATCTTCCTCGCCACGCCATCACCTGGCCGGAGGTCCGCTCGGTTGCCATTCGCTACCGCGATTTCCCCCTTCTCAACTCCGCCGCCGCTGCGCTCACCGCCGTCA
>CANIFK010000217.1 GCA_947466555.1 Acidobacteriota bacterium
CACTACTGGGACCAGCACACCTGGCCCGCCCAGCAGCGCGAAATCGCCGCACTCTTCGAAAAGCAAGGCGCGCTTCTCCACCCCCCAGCCGAATCAACCCCGAACATCCCGGAAGCCATCCGCTCCGCCACCGGGCTGGAGCCAACCGCCCACAACTACCCCGGCTGGCTAGGCCTCGAATGCGGCGATGTCCACGCCGCCATCTGGCTCATGCGCGCCCTGGTCGCCAGCGCCATCCTCGCCCGCCGCGAACAGACGGTGCTCTTCGTCCCCAGCGACGAGGCGGTCATCGAACCCCTAACCGCCCTCCACGCCTTCGCCAAATCCCGCAATATCCTCTAACCCTTCAACACCGAATCCAGCCAGGCAAACGCGTCTTCCTGCATCGCGATATTGAAGATGTGCTTCTCGTCGTAGAACTTGGAACGGAACGCCGAAGCCGCACCAGCCTTCTTATAAACCGCCCCCAACTTCGCCAGACTCTCCTCCATCCCCGCTAACGGAAACAACCCGTCCCTCTTACACTGCAAAACAAACAGCGGCTTTGGCGCCCGCAGAGCCACCACGTCCGGCAGGTCCAAATGCGCATGCACGCCCGGAATGAAATGGACAAACGAATGCGTGTCCATATGCTTCCGGATCATCGGCCGCACCGTAGACATAAACCCCACCACACACCCCGCCGCAATCCGGTCATCCAGCCCAGCCAACAACAACGAACGATACCCGCCCAACGACACGCCCACACACCCAATCCGCTTCGCATCCACCTCCGGCCGCGACGCCAGATAGTCCACCGTCCGCATATCGTCCCAAGCCACAATCCCCGGCCACGTCACCCCCGCATACGCCAACGACTTCACAATCGTCGACTCCTTCGCCCGGCACTTCCCATTCAGATAGCGAAGGTCCTCAACCGAATACTTCGACCGCTCCCACCCATACTTCGCATCCTCGTCCAGCATCACCCGCCGCTCCCCAAATGGAAACGCGTCAATCGTGATCACCACATACCCACGCCGCACCAGTTGCGTCGCCGTCGGCCGGCCCTCGTAGTTCTCCTTGTGATACTGCGTCAACGCCGGATGATTCACCCCGAAATCGATGACCTTCTCTTTGCCATAGATGAACATCCCGCCATGGGAATGCAGGTCAACAATCGCCGGCAGCCTCCCCTTCCGGTTCTTCGGAATGTGCACATACGCCGGCACCCGAAACTGCGCCGACGTTGAAAACACCACCTTTTCCCGAATAAACTCGCCCAAATCCTGCCGGTCCACCACCTCCGCCCGCGGCGGCACAGGCGCGGGGCGGTACGCCAGCCCAGCCTGCATCACCTTCAACCCTTCGGCCCGATACGCGGCAACATCCCGAAAACGAGGATGCAGAAACGAGTTCGAAAACTCCTCCTTACCCGCCAGCCCCATGATGTCCGGATACAACGAAGCCGCGTCCGCCCCAGCCGGCTCGGACGTCCGACCCAGATCCAACGGCGCCTGCCCATACAACCCGCCACCCAAAGCCGCCAAAACTGCCCGCCTCTTCATTGCTTCAGCCTCCAGATAATCTGCCGCAGCATCCCCTGCCACATCCCGGCGTCTTTCTCGGACATCTTCATCCGCCGGATCAACCGCCGCAGTTTAAGGGTGGTCGATATATCCACCGGCGGCTTCACATACCCGCTCTCAGTCAGCGCGTCCAACAAGTAGTCGCCCACCCTGTCCTGCGCCCCCACCGAAGCAGCCCGCGACTCCGGTGCCGAAACCAACTCCACCTGCCCCGTCCGAATCAGCTCGTACAACGTAACAGCGACCGCCTGGCCCAGGTTCATCGACCGGTGTTCCTCGCGAGTCGGAATCCGCAGCAACCAGTGGCAATGGCTCATATCGTCGTTGGACAAGCCAAACTTCTCGCTCCCAAAGAGAATCGCTACCCGCCCCTTCACCCGCTTGATCTTCCGACCCCCGGCCTCCAACCCATAGAACGGCTGCAGCGTCTCCCGAGGCCCCAGGCCGGAGGTACCGACCACCAGATGGCAATCGGCAATCGCATCGGCAACGGAATCAAACTCCCGCGCCTCCGTCAGCACCCGATCGGCATTGACCCCACTCCGAGCCTCATCCAGCGCCACGCGATACGCATGGACCAACCGCAGATCAAAGAAGCCAAAGTTCGACATCGCCCGCGCCGCCGCGCCAATATTGAGCGGGTTCCGCGGCGACACCAAAATAACCGTTACATCCACAGCCCATTGTAAAACCCCAAAACCGTGTCACACACAATTTCCCATACCCCTTCCCCACCCCCCAATCATTAAATTGGTGCCAAGCACCAATTTAATCTCCGCCCGCACCAAAACACCCAAAAACCCAGGGAAACCCGTAGTAATCCCCCTCCAGAGCCCCGGCACAGCCCTCCAATCATTAAATTGGTGCCAGGCACCAATTTAATCTTTCACGCCCAAAACACCCCCGAAAACCGTGTCACACACGATTTCTAAAACCGCCGCAACACCGTCTCCCGACCAACCCCCACCGCCTCATACCGGTTCTGCATCGTCGTCAGAATCGGGTACCCGTAATCCCCGCCAACACCAGCCCGCACCAACTCCACAATCCGCTTCCGCAGCCAAACCAGATCCCCCACCCCATCCACCGCAAGCACAAACGCCTCCGGCGTATTCTGCGACTTATGGAAAAACACCCCGGCCGACTGCAAACTTCCCGCCGCCAAGAACTCCATCCGCGTCCGCCGCCACACACACTCGCCCTTCGCAAAATCAAATTGCGCCTCCAACAGCGCATAAGCCCCATCATCCCGGCTCTCCGCCATCAAGCCCAACGCCGGCCGCCGCTTCACACCGACATGCACTCCCATCCGGTGCCGCCCCATCAACCGGTAACGCCCCTCCGTCACACCCTCCAGCTCCGTCACATTCGTACCCCGAACCAACAAAACCCGAGCCGTCAACACATCCCCCGTCTCATCCACCATCCCAATCAACACCCCGTCCCCGCCAGGAACCGGTGCACACACACTCCGCAATGGCGCGGTCGCCGTCTCCCAAACATTCTCCGCCGACACCGACGGCTGGCCATCCCGCCCCGCAACGTACCGGTGCCGAATCAACCGCCCACCCCGCCAAGCATACGCATGCAACTCTCCGTTCGGCGCAATCACCGGACGTTCCACCAGCCGCTCCCCGCCCTCCAGCACCACAGCCAAAACCAACGGGCTATGCACCGCCTGCCCAAACAGCAAACTCCCCTCGCGCCACATCCACCAGAACTCGTCCAGCTTCGCCAGCATCTCTCCCGCCTGAGGAATCAACAACCCCATCCCCCCCGGCGCGCGTTTATCCCACTCCACACCCCGAAACAGTTCCACCTCGCCCGTATCGGCCCGCGTTTCATGGAATTCCAACGTGCATAGCGCGCCATTCCCATCCACAAACGCGCAGATCATCTCCGCCGATCGGCCATCGTAGAACACCGCAGTCGAAGCCGCCGTCGGGGCCTGCATGCCTAGCTGCCGTGGACGTCTTTCAACTTACCCTGGGTATTCGGCCCGCAAATCCCATCCACCGCCAGCGAATAGTCGCACTGGAACTCTTCCACCGCGCTCTTAAACGCACTGTCGTTGGCATCCGTCGTCTCCCCAGCCCGGTATCCCAAATTGTTCAGCCGCCAAACCTGGCCACTGATCTCTTCCACCGGGTCCAGATGACCCAATTTCAGGCCCAGCTCAAACCCCTTCACCGTCAGCTTGCCAACCTTTTGACCCAGCGGATCAACGGTCTTCTTGGTGACACTGCCATCACCGGCCGTCTTGATCTTCTCCCCGCCGTCCAGCTGAATATCGAGCTCCGTATCCACCACCGGATTCCCTGCCCAGTCCAGCACCACAATCTTCAGTTGCACCGGATCGCCAACCAGCTGAAAGGTCGAATACTCCGTTGTCGGAACGCTCTCTTCTTTCTTCTGCCGCGCCGGAATCTCCAACACATCACCGGGGAACAACACATTCGGGTTCCGCTTGGCTTTGATCCCGGAATTTTTCCCGTCATCCCAAATCGTCTTCCAGGAAACAAAACCCGCATCGGCGGCAATGCTGGCAATATGATCGCCCTGCATAACCTTGTACGAGCCGGCCGGAATTTTCGGCGCGCCCTTGAAAACGGTCACCGCCGCGCCTTCCGCAAAACTGCCCGACTTCGCCCACTCCCGCCCATCCAAATCAGGGAAACGAACACGGCACGTGCCCGGATCAATTCCGTCTTTCCGGAACGATCCCTTCTCCGATAGCGTGCCCTTCTCCGTGCTCCCGTCCGGCAGCGTCAGCTCAATGGCCAACCCCTTCACCGGATGCTTGTTTTTATCCAACAACTCCACTTCCACCCAGGTCTTCTTGGAGTCCTTCAGCGGATCTTTCGCCCCGCCGGAACTCTTCGCGCTTGATTGCGAAGCGCCCTGACCACCGCCCACAGACATCTGCGGCAGGTCCACAACGGCCAGCGTCCAACGGCCAGCAGCCACGCGCTTAGCGGCCTCTTCCACCACCAGCGGATCAGCCATCCGCTGCATCACAGAACCCAACTCCAAAACCAGCAACTGGCGCAGCGCCTGGATTGCCGTTGGGTCCAACCGGGCACGCCGTAGCAAACTGGCCGTGCCCACGTCCACCGACGGTGTCCGCGACGGGGTGTTGGAGACGTGTACGAGTTTTCCTGCGATCCGAATACTGACTGTCATGGGGCCTACGCTAACAAAAGCGTGTTCACTGGGGATTTCCCCTCACCGCCTGCACATTTTAACGCGGATGGTCCAATTCTCTCGCCACCGGAACCAATTCCCTATATAAGTCCAAAGGAATCGCCGATTCCCAGTGCCCCGTCAAACGGGCTCCCATATATACCACCACAAACACGACGCTAATCGCCACCGCCAGACGCTGACCGGTAATCCAACCCTTCTTCCCCGCAAAGCCTACATATAGCGCCCCTTCCGCCGGACAGACACTGACACACTCCATGCACCCAATGCACTCCGCTGAGCGAATCTGGACAAGTTTGTCCACCGGAAGCCGGCTCGGACACACCCGCGCGCACTTGCCGCAATCGATACACGCATTCGCCTCCCGCCCGATTCGCGTGGGACTGACCAGCGCCGCCAATCCCATCAAGGCTCCATACGGGCACAGGTACCGGCACCAAGCGTTCGGGACGAACAGCGATACGATCACCAGAAAACCCAGGAACCCGGCCGCCATGGGGGACAGAAAACGGAAGAAGTTCAGCATCTTCACATCGGCTATCAAGCCGTACGGGGAAGCCAAAAACCCCTCGATGGAGGCCGCATCCATGCGCAAAACCGCATAAAAAAACGCCAAAAGTAGCACATATTTGCACGTTCTGAGCACCAAATCGAGCCATTTTGGAGTAAGAAAACGCCTCCCAAACGCCTCCCGCCCCGTCGTCCAGAGCCATTCCGATACCGTTCCAACCGGGCAAAGCCAACCGCAAAACGCCTTCCGAAACACCACCGAAAACAGGACAAACATAACCAATAACACCATCGCTGCCGGATGGATAGACGGCATCTGCCCGGTCTCCAGAAAGTACCGGGTATTCATCATGCCGGCAATCGGCAGCCACCCCTCCACCCCGGGCGGCCGGCTGCTTTCCCAGGGAACCCACCTACCCTCCAACCCCCGAACGAATAGTACAAATCCGACCCCAATCCAAACATTTAAAAGTAGGAAAACTCCCTGCACGACGCCTCTCCACCATTGGAAATCGTCGGGTTGGATCCGTCTTTTCCACTGGTGCCGGTTCATACTCCGATCCTAAACCGGGACCGCCCGCCAAGCCGTGACCTCGGTCACGGAGGCGATTGTAATCGTAGGGAAACAATTTCAAGACGAAATGTTTTCTCATTGAAAATAAAGGACTTAGTGTAAATATTTGCACTTGTAATCTAAGCCATATCCTGTGCTAGACTAAGGGTCCGCCCAGTCATCTGGCGGGTCACAACGGGATTCCTGCCTCGGGAACACAATCACTACATCGCCAGTTTTCAACCGGTTTTCCACAGCCTGTGGATAATCTGAGGGAAACTTTTTCACTGTAAGGCTTCTCTACTTTTTTCACCATGAGTACTTGGGATCGCATCAAGCACCACCTTTCGCAAACCATCAGCGCTGAAAGTTTTCAGAACTGGCTTGCTCCGACCGAACAGCGCGAAGAATTCAGCGGCACTCTCCTCGTCAGAGTGCCTAGCGAAGCAGCCAAGATGTGGCTGGAACAGGAATACGGCGACAAAGTCGCCGCGGCGATCAACGCCATGAAGCTGGATGTGCGTACCGTTCTTTACGAAGTCGCCGCCGGACCGTCGGCGCTTGCCGCCATGACCGGCGAGAAGACCGGTCCGGCGAACGAAGTCACGTTCGCTTCGCCAGCAACGCAGTTAAATCCAAAATATTCGTTCGATACCTTTGTGGTGGGGTCCTGTAATCAGTTCGCCCATGCCGCGGCGCGCGCCGTAGCCGACCATCCCGCAAATCGGTACAACCCGTTGTTTATCTACGGCGGAGTCGGGATGGGGAAGACCCACCTGATGAATGCCATCGGACGAGCACTGATGAACCACCGGGAGGGGATGAAGGTCGTCTACACCTCAAGCGAACGGTTCATGAACGAGATGATCGCCAGCATCCGCACCGATCGCATGTCGCAATTCCACCAGCACTACCGGAACGCCGATGCGCTGCTGGTGGACGACGTTCAGATCCTGGCCAACCGAGAGCGGACGCAGGAAGAGTTCTTCCATACTTTCAACGAGTTATACGAGCACGGCAAGCAGATTGTGATCTCCTCCGACCGGCCTCCCAAGGAAGTCTCAGGATTGATGGATCGTCTGCGCAGCCGGTTTGAATGGGGACTGATGGTCGACGTCCAGGCGCCGGACCTGGAGACGAAAATGGCCATTCTGGACAAGAAGGCCGAGGCCGAGGGCGTGCATCTCCCTGAGGATGTCCGGATCCATATCGCCACCAAAACCAAATCGAACGTGCGCGAGCTGGAAGGCGCCCTGGTGAAGCTGATCGCCTATTCCAGCGTCACCGATACCCCCATCTCACTCGCGATGGCCCAGCAGGTCCTGAAGCACCTTTCCGCTGGCAGTGATAAGCGGATCACCGTTGAATCGATCATCAAGGCCGTGGCGGAGAAGTTCAACCTGCAACCGGCCCAGCTGAAGCAGAAGACCAACGTCCAGCAGATCGCCTATCCGCGGCAGATCGCCATGTACCTGTGCAAGGAACTGACCCCGGCATCGCTGCCGGAGATCGGCCGGCACTTCAACGGGAAGCATCACACGACGGTCCTGCACTCAGTCCAGAAAATCGACAAGTTGCGGCAACGTGACGCGGACTTGAACAGGATTATCCACAGCATCACAGACGCGTTTTGAGTGTTTTGCGGAGTTTTCCACAGAACGGGCTGAAATAGCCTGAGGAAGTCTGTGGAGGGATTTCGCCCCCTGGGGTCTTCCACCAATTCCCACTGGCGATTCCAAAACGGAACATGACGCGAAGCACTTTGTTTTAGTACAATTTAGAGAGAATTCAACATATCCACAGGCCCTACTATTCCGATACCTGTTTAGTAATCATCTTTCACAGAAGAACAGAAGCGGAGAAGGGCAGCGGGGACGGCAAAGGCAACGACGATGGAATTCACAGTCAATCGATCCGATCTGGTGCGTGAACTGGGCCTGTCCCAGGGTGTTGTCGAGAAGAAGTCGACGATACCGATCCTCTCGAACATCCTCCTCGAGGCGGATGGCGAGCGGCTGACGTTGACGGCGACCGATCTCGAATTGGGGATCCGGTGCAGCTGCCCGGCGAAGGTGAAGAAGGCCGGCAGTGGCACGATTCCGGCGAAGAAGCTGATGGACTATGTCCGTCTGTTGCCGGAAGGCGAAATCAACATCAAGTTTGGCGACAACCAGTGGGCGTCGATCACGGCTGG
>CANIFK010000218.1 GCA_947466555.1 Acidobacteriota bacterium
AGAACGTTTTGTTCTTCCCGTCGTACACTTTCGGAATCGTCACCGGTCCGCCAATCGTCCCGCCAAACTGGTTGAACTTAAACGGCGGCCGCTGTTGCCCGCTCTGATTGGCAAAGAAGTCATTCGCATTCAATTTGTCGTTCCGCAAAAACTCATACAGCGAAAAATGATAGTTATTTGTCCCCCCGCGAGTAACGACGTTAAACACCCCGCCCGCCGCCCGCCCGTACTCCGCCGCAAACCCGTTCGTCTCCACCTTGAACTCCTGCACCGTGTCCGGGTTGGCGTTAATCACCGGCTGGTTCTGCGACGGAGCCGAGTTCGGCGCCCCGTCCAGCAGAAATTCGTTCGCACTCGCCCGCTGCCCGTTAATCGCATAGGAAACCGTGCTGATCTGGTCCACCACCAACTGGTTCACGCCCGCCGACGGCCTCACCCCCGGCACCAGCATCGCCAGCGCATACGTGTTCCGTCCCAGCAGCGGCAACTCCGTCACCTGCTTACTCTGCACTACCTGCCCCGTCGTCGACGAATCGGTGTCCAACACGATACTCTGCGCCTGCACCTCAATCCGGTCGCTCACCTGCCCAATCTGCAACGTAAAGTCCAGCCGCGCCACCTGCTGCACCACTAACTGCACATCCGTCTGCCGTATCGATTGGAACCCGGACTTACTCACGCCAACCGAATAAACACCCGGTAACAACGCCGGGAAGTTATACAATCCTTGGCCGTTCGTCTCCGTACTGACCTCGGCCCCACTGGCCGCCGAAGTCGCGGTGACCTTGGCCCCCGGAGCCACCGCCCCGGTAGCATCCGCCACCCGTCCGGTAATGGAAGCAGTCTGAGAAAAAAGCGCGGAGCCGCAAAGCAGACCCGTCAGAAAAAGTAGTCGGAAGCACGACATGGTCACGCCAGTATATGCAAAACTGTCCCCTGTCGCCCAGCGCGCCGCGAGTATTCCAAAGCCCGCGGCCAGAACCACCGACTCGGAGTCATTCTCGGGGTCCTCCAGAATCAGGAGTTCAGGATCGGCGAAGACGCCGAAATGATCTCCTTCGATGACGACTCCGCACCGGCACCCTCGTCACCCTACCCGCTCCCACAACTGATACATCCCAATCTTCCGCACCATTTTGAACTCGGAATGGAACCACGCCCCCACCCGCGGAAAGATCTCCAACGGCGGTGTCTGCTCCATAAATGAGGAATCCTCCACCACAATCGTCCGCACGTCATTGCGCTGCAATCCATCCAGAATCTCACCGTCCAACCGCGGTATATCCGCCACCCGGAACGTGTGCCCCGCCAGAAAGAACAGCACCGGCTGTGGCGGCGTCCGGCCCAACAGGCCGTAAAAAATCGTGGCGTCGTCGTAGATCAGAAAGTTGCCCTTCCGCGAGGCCAGATAAGAATACAGCGCTTCGAACTCTTGCCGCGTCACCACCGCCTTGCCCGACTTCGTCGGTTCGCCCCACACCACCCGCTCCGCCCCCGGAATCGTCAAATGCTCTGTAAATCGTGTCGCCGCGTCGAACTCATGCACTCGCCGCACCGCCACGCTCTGATACCCATACATCAGCAACCCCGCCACCAGCATCGCCATCGGCACCGTAATCGCCCGCGCCACGGTCTTTCGATCCTGTTCCCCGTCCTCGCTACCCCGCAACAAATAGGACACAATCCCCACCGCCAGCCCCAACGCCAGCCCGATAAACGGCAGACAGTTCTCTTCATCGTTCAACGCCGTCCGGCGAAAAATCGACATGAACACCAGCAACGCCGGCCCCAACACCCCCGCCAGCCGCAGCCCGATATCCTCACGCCGCCGCATCGCGAACGCAATCGCCACCGCCGCCACCAGCCACACCACGCCCGAAACCGCCCCCACCGGAAACGCCGCCCAATCCCACGTCGACAGCATCTTAATCAACCGCGACGCCGTCCGCGGCGCCCGCTCGCCCCCCAGCGACAACGGCGTCAAAATCGCGTGAATCACAAACTTGTCCCAGTCGGACACGAACCGCACCCACGCCAGAAATGGCGCCAACCCCGCCACAATCCCCACGGCAAACCACGCCATCCGCACCAGCAACAATCGCCACTGCGGCACCGCGCCCGCCACCACCAGCCCCACCGCCAACAACCCCGTCAACCCGCCCGCGTTCTGTTTGCACAACACCGCCGCCACCACCGCCACGCCCGCCAGCGCATGCCCCACCCCGCTCCACCGCACCAGCCACCCGCCGGCCACCGTCGCCTCCACCAACACAGATACCGCCACCAGACAGGCAAAAAACGACAACTGCTCATGCATCACCGCGCCATACGGCGCCTGAAACCATACCGCCGTCAACAGCCCCGCCACCGCCGGCGGCATCCACGCGCCCGGCAACAACACCCACACCATCCGAACCGCCATCGCCACACCGATTGCATTCAAAATCGCCGCCGGCAACACCATCGCCGTAAAGTTCACCCCAAACAGATGGAACGCCGCCGCCTGCACCCACAGCGCCCCCGGCATGTAGGCCGCATAGAAATCCTTGTAGTAGGTCTGCCCCAGGTAGACGCGATACCCGCCGTCAAAGACGATCGAATGATCCAGGATCATCACGCCCCGGTGCCCGTAGTGCCACACCAGCCAGAAGCCCAACAGCGCCAGCACCGCGGCCGCCAGCGTCGCCGCCCGCGCCCCACCTCTCATGCGAACCGCAGCCTGCGCAGCGCGAAAAAGAACATCCGCAGCAGCGTCACCCCGCCCGACCACCGCGAGATATTGGTCTCCCCGTACGTCCGCTCCCGGTACCGGATCGGGATGTCCACGATCTTCAAATTGAATCGCGCCGCGCCGAAAATCAGATCAAAATCGCCATACGGATCAAAATCCCCAAAATACGCCCGATTGGCCGCCAGCAGCGCGTAGTGTTTCGCGCTCAGCACCTTCGTCCCGCACAGCGTGTCTTTAATCGGCTGCCCCAGCAGCCACGAAAAGCCCAGCGAAAATCCCTTGTTCGCTACGTGATTGGCAAAGCGCATCGCCTGGTCCCGCATCGGGTACACCAGCCGCACCCCGTTGATGAAGTCGCCCTTCCCCGACGCCCATGCCTCGTAGAACCGCGGCAGGTCCTCCGGCGGGACAGTCAGGTCGGCATCCAGGATCATGTAAAGGTCACCGGTCGCCTCGCTGTAGCCCTTCCGCACCGCGTCGCCTTTCCCCTTCCCCGTCTGCTGATAGGCCCGTGCATCCACCTCCGGGTGCGCCGCAATCTCCCTCTGGATCGCCTCCCACGTCTTGTCCGTCGAGTTGCCTTCCACGAAAATCAACTCCGTCCCCGCGCCCATCTGCGGCGTCCGCTCCAGGATTTGGGCAATATTGCCCTCCTCGTTCCGCGCGGCCACAATCACGCTCACCTTCGCCTTCCGCCGCTCCTCCACCGGCGCCGCCTGCAGCCGCGCGATAAACACGTTGGTCAACGCCAGCTCCTTGAACGGCCACAGGTGAACCAGATACCGGTCGGCAAACCCGCGCAGCAATGGGATCGGGAACGGGCACAGCACTTCCCCGCTCTGCCGCACCAGTTCCAGGCCAGCCAGCCCCAGCAGGTTCACCACGTCCTCCGGAGTCAGCCAGTTCTGCGTCAACTGGGGCGGCGCATACCCAATCCGGCCCGCCACCTTCCGCGGCCAACTCCACAAGTGGCTGAACACGTTCAGAATCACCCGCGTCGTCGGACCGCAGTGCCGCGCAATAGCCGTCAATATCTTCTGCGCGTCCCACACGTCGTTCAAGACATCGGAGCAGATGATGTAGTCAAACGTCTCGCCCAGCTCCAGTTCATGCGCATCGGCCACCACGAAGTGCAGCTCCGGATACCGCCGCCGCGCCACCTCCACCAGCTTCCCCGACCAATCCACCCCAACGCCCCGCGCCGGTCGCACCGCCGCCAGCAGATCCCCGCCCGCGCAACCGATCTCAAGCACCTTCATCTGCGGCGGAATCAGAAATCGGTAGTACTCCGAGATCCGGTCCTGATAATTCGCTCGCTTCTTCCGCCAGGCGTCGAACCCTTCCGCCAACCCCTCCCAGTGCCCTAAGCGCTCTGCGCGGTGTTGTTCTGCCCAGGAATCGGTATAGATCATTGCAACAGCCGTTGTTATTAAGGTAACAGATCCGCACTCTCCCCCTGGCGCCTCCACGGCCCCCTTCGCGCAACCCAGTCACCCGCGTAACTGCCAACTGGACGCCCCCCCGCCAACCAAGGCATGATGAAGAATTATGCCAACCTATACCCCGCCCATCTGGTCGTTTCCCATGCCCGTCACCGCCTCCCGTTTCCAGCCCATCGCCCCCAAATGGAAGCCCTGGAACATCCAGACAGACCCCGCCCGCCTCGGCACCTGGGCCCTCCAGAAATACAAATCCCCCACCGTCGCCTGGGTCGACATGCAGACCCAACTGGAAACGAACGCCCCCGGCCGCCTCGGCTCCGGCCGGGCCGCTGCCTACCGCGGCTATCACGTCAAAGGCCTCGGCCGCACCCTCGCCGCCGCCAACTGGAACAACCAGGACGATTACGGCCACAACACCGGCCACCTTCCGCCCACCTGCGCCTTCCGCGAATACGCCATCACCCAGGTCCTCCGCCAGCGCGGCCTCGGCGCCCTCATTGCCGGCTGCGACGCCATCCTGCTCTCCCCCCTCACCACCGAAGAAGCCCGCCACCTCGCCGCCGCCCGCAAGAAGGAGGGCAAGTCCATCGCCCCAGCCGACGCCACCATGATGGCTCTCAGCCTCAAACCCGCCGGCTTCGCCCGCCACTCCAACTTCGTCTGGTCCCTCTGCCACTTCCAAAACAGCACCGCCTGGGTCGGCCAACTGCTCCAGGACCTCGAACGCCTTCTCGCCCCGCCCGTGCCGGAACCCGTCATCCAAGGCTCCCCCGAAGCCCTCGCCGCCGCCCTCGACGACGCCTTCGAACGGTCTTTCGACTACGCCCTCCAGTTCGGCGCCCACGGCCTCTTCTGGCTGTACCTGCAAAACAACAGCAGCCTCGACGGCCGCTGGCTCGACCTGGAAACACCCCTCTTCACGGGCCAGCCCATGGTCGGCCGCATCATGATGAATACCGACGACGGTGCCATCCCCCAAATGGCCGGCTTCGAGTGTTACGACGCCGCCGCTTCCTGGCGCGGCTTCATCCGCATCCTCGATGAAAGACTCGCCTTCCTCGCCCGCCCCGGCCTTCTCGACCATCCCGCCGGCACCGCCTTCCTCCGCGCCTTGCGCGACGCCATCCGCGCCCGCTTCTCCCGCCAGTCCATCCTCATGCGCGACCGCGAACTACAAAACCGCGCCCTGGCCTTCCTCTCGGCCAAACTCGGCATCGAAGGCCGCGCCGACCGCCGTCGCCTTGAAATTCTCTCCCGTTACTGCTTCCGCGTCGCCATCCACGGCGCCAACGAAGAGCCGCCCGAACTCGGCTGGGTCCCCTTCCGAGAACGGCCCGTTCCTCCCTCGCCCAGCAACGCCCGGCTGGAGGCCGCCCCCTTCTGCCAGGCCACGCTCACCCCGGACGCCAGCCAGCTATCCAATCTGCTCACCACCCTGGACCACACCGAATCCCCCGCCGAAGCCTTCACCGCGCTCCGGCGAAATGGTTTTGTGAATCCGTAATCGATTCCACCGTACGCACGCAACGGCCCGACAGACCCAAGGCCCGCGGGCGTTCTACATTTTCACGAACCTCGTGACAACATTCCCAAAACATCCGCGCATATCTAAGTGAGGCCAGCAACGGCCCGACTTATACAAAACCTAGGAGAAACACAATGACCACCGCACAACTCGCCCAGATCCGCGTCCAGACCAAAGTCCGCGCCGGCAAGCGCGTCGAGTAATCACGCCACATCGAAACACCCGAAACGCCCCGCGCGCCCCAAAGCACGCGGGGCGTTCTGCGTTTAAATCCGAATGACAACTTTCCCACGCCATTCGCGCCTATCCAAGTGAGGCCAACAACGGCCCGACTTATGCCAAACCTTAGGAGAAACACAATGACCACCGCACAACTCGCACAGATCCGCATTCAGACCAAAGTCCGCGCCGGCAAGCGCGCCGAGTTCTAACTCACACCGAAAACCCAAAACGCCCCGCGCGCCCCAAAGCACGCGGGGCGTTCTGCATTTCAATCCGAATGATAACTTTCCCACGCCATCCGCGCCTATCCAAGTGAGGCCAACAACGGCCCGACTTATACCAAACCTTAGGAGAAACACAATGACCACCGCACAACTCGCCCAGATCCGCATCCAGACCAAAGTCCGCGCCGGCAAGCGCGCCGAGTTCTAACCCACACCGAAAACCCACAACGCCCCGCGCGCCCTAGGCACGCGGGGCGTTCTGCCTTGAGCGAACAACACCGCATCCAACTGGTCTACAGCCCCAACCGTCTCACGAAAACAGCAGCGGCAAGAACGCGGCCAACTGCCGCCGCCACGCCGCAAACGTATGCTGCCCCTCGGTCGCCCCCCTCACAAACTGAACCCCACAAGCATCCAATAGCGCCGCGAACTCCTCGCTCTCCTCCAGCAGCGGATCCTCACTGCCGCACCCGATCCACACTAGCCCCAGCCTCTCATTGACGTTCTTCGGCGTCCCCATCGCCGATGCGAACCGCGCATCGAAACGGTCCGGCATCACCAGGCTAAACGTCCCCAGCGCGCCAAACTTGTCGAGATGACAGAAAGCAACATGAATCGCCTGCCCCGCGCCCATCGACAGCCCGGCAATCGCCCGATTCTCCGGGCCCGGCGCCACGCGGTACTTCCCCTCGGCCAGCGGCAGCACCTCCCGCAGCAGGTACCGCTCAAGCACCTTCGGGCTCAGCGCCTTCACCGGTTCCGATCCGTAAGGAATCACATCCCCATACGGCATCACCAAAATCATGGGCTTCGCCTTCCCCGCTGCAATCAGGTTGTCCAAAATGAAATTCGCGCGACCCGCCAGCACCCATCCGCCCGCCGTGTCGTTCGACCCATGCAGCAGATACAACACCGGATACCGCCTATCGCCCGACTCCGCATACCCCGGAGGCGTGTAAACCCACAGCCACCGCGGATCGCCCCCCAACGACTTCGACGGCACCCAGTTAATGTCCACCGACCCATGCGGCACATCACACGGCTCCCACAACTGCGCCTCCGCCCCCCGCACCTCCACCATGCTCGCCGACGTCTGCGACCGCAGCTTGATCAACGGGTTCAGAGGATCGGCAATCCGCAACCCGTCCACCACGAACGTGTAGAGGTAGCCGTTCGGCGCCAACGGTCCCAACGTCACACTCCAAACACCATCGGCGTCCCTGGTCATCTCCGCCGGCGCCTCGCCGTACATCCAGTCGCCCTGAAACACTACCCGCCGGGCCTCCGGAGCCCGCAAACGGAACGTCACCGTCAGGTCCGCATGGACCTCCGGCGATACTAAAGTGGGCCGCCGCCGCCGGCCGGATCGGACCGGAGCCGCATCTGTACGGTTCGACATCCATTCAAGATAACAAAGCATCCTTCGCAGAATTCCCGGCTACAAACCTGCGCAAAGCACCAGCCTGGCAATGGGCAACCGAAGGTCCCACGCGGCCGCCGGCCCCCGGACGCCATCCGCCCGAAACCCACGGCCAGAGCATTCGCCAGCGGAAGAACGGCAATGCTTTATACTGCGTCAAATGCGGCTCGGAATTCGCCATCGCAAGATGATAGCCGTCTTCATTGGGCTCCTCCTAGGCGCGGCACCCTTCTGGCTCAACGACAGTTCCCCGCTGTGGCCACCACAACATAGCGATGAGGCACAGTGGGGACTCGAACAACTGATGCTCCCCGGGTTCTTATTCAGCTTGCTCATTGGCCGTGGCCCCTACTCCTTCCAAGTCACGGTCGCCATCAACGTACTGTTCTTTGGTGGCATGGCCTATTCGTACTTAGTCAGGCCAGCTCCAAAGCGGTAACATCGTCGGCGGAATTGC
>CANIFK010000219.1 GCA_947466555.1 Acidobacteriota bacterium
CCTCCTCCAATTCCTCGCGGGAATGGCAGACGCGCATGCCGATGCCGCCGCCACCGGCGGTGGATTTCAGCATGAGCGGGAAGCCGACGACAGCCGCGTCCTTGGCGTGCTCAAGCAAGCCGGTGCCGGGGAGCATGGCAACGCCGGCGGCGCTGGCGAGTTCGCGGGCGCGATGCTTCAGGCCGAAGTCGATCATCTGTTGCGGCGTGGGCCCGATGAAGGCCAGGCCCGCTTTTTCGCAGGCTTCGGCGAAGGCGGCGTTCTCGCTTAGGAAGCCGTAGCCGGGGTGAATGGCTTCGGCGCCGGACTGTTTGGCGGCGGCGAGAACGGCGTCAACGTCGAGATACCCGCGCGGGCCACCGACGGAGACGGCTTCGTCGGCCTGGCGCACGAAGAGCGATTCGGCGTCGACTTCAGAGTGGATGGCAACGCTCCCCACGCCCATCTGGCGCAGGGTGCGAATGATGCGGCTGGCAATGGCGCCGCGGTTGGCGATGAGGACTTTCTTAAACATTATTCCGTTACCACCAGCCTTATCGGGGTGGGGTTGTAAGCGTTGCAGGGGTTGTTCAACTGGGGACAGTTGGAAATGAGGACCAGCGTGTCCATGTTGGCGTACAGGTCCAGATATTTGCCGGGCGCGGAGAGGCCGTCCTCGAACGTCAGCTTGCCTTCTGGCGTGACGGGCACGTTCATGAAGAAGTTGATGTTGTGGGCGATGTCGCGTTTATCGAGACCCGCGGCGAGGCCGTACTTCAGGAACGTCTGGCGGCAGGCGTGCATATAGCGCTTGCCGATGTCGTAGCGGACCATATTGGACTCCTGCGAGCAGGCGCCGCCGAGGGTGTCGTGGCGGCCGCAGAGGTCCTCGGTGATGGTCATCAGCACGTTGCCGTTTTGCGACATCAGCTTGGTGCCCTTGGTGAGGTAGATGTTGCCTTGGGCGGTGATGGTGTCGACGGCGGAGTAGCGATCGGTGAAATCGTGGGCGTTATAGAGAAGCGTATCGGCGGCCTGATTGCCTTCCAGATCGATCATGCGCATCGTCTGGCCCTTCTTTACAACACCGCTGAAACCGTCTCCAGCCAGCACCGTTACATCCAATATCGTACTCATCGGCAGCACCTCGCAGTCAGTTCAAAGCCACGGCCGTTTTCGGGCCGGGACACGCGGCAGATATCGTCGGGACCCGGAGGCGGCACGCGCTTCACCGTAATTTTCACGGGTTTGGGAGCGTACTCGCCGCCGGGCTCCATGGCATGATGATTGGCCGATAACAGGATCAGAACCTTCATCTCCGCCCGCAGCTCTACAAAATCGCCGGCTTTGGAATTGCCGGGGATGTACTTCATCGCGCCGGTTTCATCCACTTGCACCTTGCTGAACAAATTCAATGTCGGGGTGAGGTCGCGCGGGCCCAGGCCGTACTTGGCTAGTTCCAGCAGCAGACCTTCTTTGGAAGCTTGCGTCCAGTCGTTGCGATGTTGCTGATAGGGCTTTTCGCCGTATTTAGACGCGACCTGGGCGGCGGTGAGCGTGCCACCAATCGGGTCGTGCCAGCCGACGGAATCGTCGGTCACCGAGCACAGAATGCGGCCCATGTCGGAGTAGAGCACGAAGCCCTTGGTGAGCCGGGCGATGTGCTGCGCCTTCAGCGTGTCCGGCATGTTGTAGCGCTCTTCGGGTTGGAGGGCGTTATAGAAGAGGGCGCTGACATTCGCGCCCCCTTCTGTGTCCGTCAACCGCAGCGCCATGCCGGGTTCAAGTACGTGCGACCAGGTCTGGCCGCCGTGGAGCAGGTCTTCCCACAGGATAGTTTCACTCATGACTTTCGCTACGGAGCGATCTTCGCTACGTCTAACCTCCAAATATTCTGTTCACGCAGGTTTGAGAGCCACACGGAGCCGTGGGCAAAGAGAATGGCGTCGCCGCCCGGGCCGGCGTATTGATGGGTTACTTTGTCGGTCTTGGCGTCGATGCGGGTGATGGGGATCTGGAACATCGTGATCCACACCGCGCCGCCGCCCGCGGAGATTTCGCCGCCGCCGCCGGGCAGGCCGCACTGGATGGTGGCGACCACCTTTTTGGTTTTCGGATCCACTTTGGAAACCGTGCCGTCGCCCTGGTTGAGGGTCCAGACGAAGCCTTCGCCAAAGGTTAAGAAGCGCGGGCCGGGGCCGACTTCGATCTTGTCGGTAACCTTGTTCGTCTTGGCGTCGATGCGGGTGAGCAGGTTGCCTTTGGACTGGGTGACCCAGATGGCGCCATCGCCGTAGTCGACGGTGTGAGAACCGGCGGGGACAGCGATTTCGGCGATAACCTTATTCTTTTTCGGGTCGATGCGGACCACTTTGTCGCCATCAGTGCCGGAGGCCATCCAGACGGCGTCCTTGGAGGTGGTGATACCGCCTTCGGAGTTGGCAGGGCCAACGGGGATGGTGGCGACGACTTTATTGGTCTTTTCGTCGACGCGGGCCACGGTCTTGTCGCCGCAGGTGGGCGCCCAGAGGCTGCCAAAGCCGTAGGCGATGCCGCTGCAGGGCTGCTTGCCGACTTCAACGGTGGCGGTGACGGTGTTGGTCTTGGCGTCCAGCTTCGAGATGGTGCCTTTGGGTTTGTTGGAAACCCAGATACCGTCTTTGGTCGCGATGGTCCAATCGGGCACGCCGGGTACGGGGAACACGAATTCCGGCTTCACGAGGTCCATCGGCTTCTGTACTTCTTTGACGCCGGGGAGCGGGGGACGGGGAGAACGTTTTTTCTTGGGAGCGTCTTGGGCCTGGGCGCAGAGCGCGGCGGCCGTCATGAGAATTACGGCGTATCGCATAGGAGTTCCTCGTTGTTTTCTGCCGTGGACGGTTCGGTCAGCAGGCTGCCGGCAACGAAGGCAACAGCGCTCAATACGGGTGGGAGAAGGGTGTCGAGGCCGGCCCATTCGGGCGGGACCACGAAGTAGCAGATGCCGCGGGCGATGGTTCCGGTGAGGATGCTGGCCATGGCGCCAGCCTGTGTGGCGCGGGCCCAATAGACGCCAAAGAAGAGCGGAATCACGCAGCCGGCGAAGACGATATCGAAGGCGACGACCAATAGAATGCCGGGTTCCGGCCGGACGTAGGCGATCCAGGCGGCCGCGATGGCCGTCGGCAACGCCAACGCGCGGGAGAGGAAGAGCATGGTTTCGTCGGTGACCTTTTTCGTGCTCCAGCGCTGCCACACGTTGCGGGCCATGACGACGGAGATGACGAGCATGGCGCCGTTGGCGGTGGACATGGAAGCGCCCATGACGCCGACGAAGACCATGACGCCGATCCAGTAGGGCAGATGGGTGCTGGCAAAGATCGGGAGCACCATGCGCGGGTCTTCCACTTTGCCGATGGCGGAGATGGCTGCCATGCCGAGGAGTGAAGCTGAAAGACCGATGACCATCGTCCAACCGGCCGCGTAGTAGCAGGCCTTTTTGGCTGTCTCCGGGGATTTGGCGGAGAAGACACGTTCCATGAAGTCCAGCGCCATGGCGTTGCCGAAGGCCAGGGAAATGATGTTGGCCCAGTTGGACAGGCCGCCGCCGGCGAGAGTGGTGAGCTGCGTCACGCTCATCGTCGTGGGAGGCAGCGCGGCGGTGATGGGGCCCCAGCCGCGGGTATATAAGACGTAGGCCGCCGCGCAGACGAAGCCGACGATGGCGACGTGGATTTGGAAGAAGTCTGTCCAAATGGCGGCGTAGAGACCGCCGGCCACTGTGTAGAGCAGGATGACCGTGGTGCCGATGGCCAGGCATTGGCCGTAGCTCAAGCCGCTGACGACGGAGAGGATCCAGGCGACGGCGGAGAGGTTGCCGGCGACGACGACGATGAAGCAGAGGATGGTCAGAATTGACGCAAGTAACTCCGCGGTGCGGCCGTAGCGGCGGTAAAAGAACTCCGGAAGCGTTAACAGATCCATCTTGTTGAGAGGACCAGCGAGGAATCGACCGACGATGAGGAGACTGGCGCAGAGGCCGATTGGGATGGCCGCTCCGGCCCAGAAGCCAGTTGAAAACGTGAGAGAAGTGTTGCCGAGCGTGGCGTTGCCATCGATGGCTTGCGCGGCCAACGCGGTGCCAACTACCAGGAACGGCATGGACTTGCCGCAAACGGTGTAGCGTTTGCTGGAACCCTGCACTTGCGTGTAGGTGTAGAGACCAATGGCCAGCGAGATGGCCATAAAGATCACGACCGGCCAAAGCATGCCTGTCATGGAAATACCCCTTGAAATGAAGCCGGCTGATTACTGGGGCCGGGGATGGGGCTACGGGGGCGGACCGCAGACGCTGCGGGGTGAATAAGGAGTATAGCTCTTTTCTATTTGACTCCTTAAATCGAAATCTCTTATGATCCCCTTAACCACTTTCGTCTAGTCACGAAGGCAGTAACCGCCTTGATGCGGCTCCCCTCACCGTCTGAGAATCGTGCGCTCCTGTCCGCGCAGAACGAATCTTAAGGGGAAAACACTTGAAAAGAATTACCTTGCTTCTCGCGGCAAGTCTACTGTCGTTATTCGCTCAAAGCAGTTCGCTGCAGGGCGTAGTCACCGATCAACAGGGGGCCGCTATTACCGAAGCGGTCGTCAGTATTACCAATACCGATACTTCCGCGGCTCGGAAGGTAATCGTCAACGCAACCGGAACGTATTCGTTCTTGCAGGTGCCGCCCGGAACGTACAAAGTTGAAATCCAGCATCCTGGATTCCGGACGTACCACTCCAACGTCCGCCTGGCCATCAATGTTCCCTCCTCGCTGGACGTGAAACTGGAACTCGGACAGGTGTCCGAAGTCGTCAACGTCAGCGAAGAAATGTCGCAGATCAACACGCAAAATGCGACCGTCGGCAATGCATTTTCGCAGGTGCAGGTGCGCCAGCTGCCGCTGCAGACCCGCAACGTCGTCGAACTGCTGAGCATTCAGCCCGGTGTGACTTCGACCGGTGAAGTGCTGGGCGCCAAGCGCGACCAGAACAACGTCACGCTGGACGGCGTGGACGTGAACGACAATCAGGCCGCCGGCATGGCGAACACCACCTCCGCCGGATTGAACGCCGCGCTGCCGGTGCCGCTGGACAGTGTGCAGGAATTCCGCGTGACCATCGCCGGTCAGGGCGCCGATCAGGGCCGCTCGGCTGGTGGGCAGGTCTCGCTCGTCACCAAAAGTGGGTCCAACCAGTTTCACGGCACGCTGTATGAGTTCCACCGCAACGTGAAGACCGCCGCCAACGATTGGTTCTCCAATCGCGCCGGCATCGCTCGCGAAGCGCTGATCCGGAATCAGTACGGCGCCTCGCTGGGTGGCCGCTTTATCAAAGATCGCGTCTTCTTCTTTGTGAACTGGGAAGATCGTAAAGATCGTTCCGCTTCCGCGCAGTCGCGCAATGTGCCGACGGAAACGTTGAAGCAGGGCATTGTGCAGTTCCGTTTGAACAACGGTTCCATCGGCCAGCTAACCCCGGCCGAAGTGACGGCGCTTGATCCGCTGAAAATTGGTTATAGCGCGGCGATGAAGAGCATTCTCGGCTCCTATCCCGTAGCTAACGATCTGGCTTCCGGCTCGGATCGCGGTCTGAACTTCGGCGTCTACCGCTTCAACGCGCCGCTCACCCGCAACGACCGCGCCTATGTTTCGAAGATGGATTTCAACCTCGACAAGGCCGCCAAGCATACGCTGATGTTGCGCGGCACACTGGCCGACAACTCCCGCAACGAAATTCTGGCGCAGTTCCCGGGCCAGGACGCGGCCGCCAAGGTTCTGGACAACTCCAAGGGTCTGGCTGCCCGCTATACGGCGGTGCTGACTCCTTCGCTCGTGAACGTTTTCAGCTATGGCTTCACCCGGCTCGGCATCGCCCAGTCCGGTGTTCCCGGCACGTCTATCGCGTTTGACGGCCTCTCCACTCTTCAGAACTTCGGGGCACGCGGTTTTGGCCGCATTATCCCGACCACCAACCTGGTGAACGACCTGACCTGGACGAAGGGCACGCACACCGTGCAGGCGGGCATCAATTTCCGCCTCGTCCAGAATGACCGCAACTCGTTTGCCAACTCCTTCCCCAGCTACAGCTTCAGCCGGAACACGTTGCGCGGCTTGGGCGCGGACATCTCCGACCTCGTCAACGGGTACGTCAAACAGCGCTCAGGCAACTCCGCTTTGGCGTTGTCCGAAACGCAGCCGACCCAGCGCGCCATGGGCAACCTGTTCGGCCTGATCAACAACTACAGCGCCACCTACAACTTCGGCCGCGACGGCAACGCTGTGCCCTTCGGCCAGCCGCTGGCCCGCAGCTTCGGCACTCGCGAATATGAGTTCTACCTGCAGGATGTCTGGAAGGTGCGCCGCGACTTGACCATGACCTACGGTCTCCGTTACGGCAGCTATCAGGTGCCGTTCGAACGCAATGGTGTGCAGGTGGTTTCCACCACCGGCCTGGATACCTATTTGGCCGAGCGCGTGAAGGCTTCGCTGACCGGTGTTTCCGGCGCCGCCATGCCGAACGCCGCATTGACGTATGCTCTGGGCGGTCCGGCCAACAATGGCCCGGGCTGGTATCAGCGCGACAACAACAACTGGGCGCCGCGCCTGAACCTGGCTTATGCACCGGTGGCCGATGGCTTCTGGGGCAAACTGTTCGGTAAGGGTTCCGTGGTTCGCGTTGGCGGTTCCATGCTGTACGACCGCTACGGTTCGGACATGGTGACCAACTTCGATCGCGCCGGTTCGCCGGGTCTGGCTTCTCCGGTGACCCAGCCGCGCAACACCAACTTCACCGACTCCTTCCGCTACAACGGCAGCACGCTCCCGGCTCTTCCCACCGTTGCCGGCGCGAAGTTCCCCTACACCCCGGCGACCATCGTCGGCGGTTTCGGCTCCTTCTCCGGCGTCTTCCCGGACCTGGTGGCGCCGTACTCGATGTTGCTCAACATGAGCTACGCCCGTCCGCTTCCCGGCAAGATGACTGTGGAAGTCGGCTACGTCGGACGTCTGGGCCGTAAGCAGTTGGTGCAGATGGACGTCTTCCAGCCGCTCACGCAGTTCAAGGATCCGAAGTCGGGTCAGACCTGGGCGCAGGCCGCCTCCATTCTCCGCAACTACAACTTGCAGGGGAAGAAAGCGACCGAGATCCCGCCGATCCCGTTCTTCGAAAACATGTTCCCCGGAGCCGCCGGTTACAACATCCCCGGTACGGCCACCCAGAACTACTACGACGTGACCTACAATACCTATGACGGTTCCGATCTGGACGCTCTGAACGATATGGATCGTGAACGTCAAGCCAACGGAAAGTGCATCTCGGTGCTCGGTTGCAACACGTTCTTCGCGTTGCAGAACGCCGGCAACATCGCCTGGAGCAATGCCGGCCGCAGTTCTTACCACGGTGGCCAGCTGGTTCTCCGCCGGCCCGTTACCAGCGGCTGGGGCTTTGACTTCAACTACACCCTGTCCCACTCCATCGATCTCGCTTCGACCGCCGAATCCGGGGCCGGCACGGCTGGTGGCGTGATTCAGGACACGTTCAACGTCAACGCCTTCCGCGGCTCTTCGGACTTCGATCAGCGGCACAACATCACGGCGAACATGGTCGTGGAACTGCCGTTCGGTAAAGGCAAGCACTTCCTGAATGGATCGAACAAGTTCGTCAATCAGGTGCTGGGCGGCTGGCAGACCACGATGTTGTGGCGCTACCGTTCGGGCCTGCCGCAGAACATCTCCTACGGCGGTTCGTATCCCACCAACTACCTGACAAGCGCGCTAGCCATTCTGAAACCCGGCTCTTCGATGCCGGAAAACGGCACCGGCTACAACCAGAACGGCAACCCCAGCCTGTTCCGCACTACCATCGCCTCCGCTGATGCGTTTACGCAGCAGTACCCCGGCGGCACCGGCACGCGCGCCATCATGCGCGGCGCCAGCATGAGCAACTTCGATATCTCTTTGGGCAAGTTCTTCACCATGCCCTTTGAAGGTCATCG
>CANIFK010000220.1 GCA_947466555.1 Acidobacteriota bacterium
ATTCCCGCTACGGCGGCTGCCCGTGATTACCCCTGGGCAGTCGCGTTGGCGATGGGATATTCGGGATGTCAAAGATCGAGCCGGGGCGGGAGGCGATGGCAAAGGGCCAAGACCTGGGCTCCGGGGAATTTTTTGGCAGTTGGCCTCGATTGGGATCGAGGCTGTTGGCTTCGTTGTTGCAAAAGTTGTTGCAGAGGCCGGGGATTTCCCAAATCTGCGAGTTTTCCGGTAGCACCCCCCTTCGCCCTTCGGGCTTCGGGGGGCAAGCCCCGTTTCGGGCTTCGGTTGGCAACCGCGTCGGAATCCGGGTTAGTTGAAGTGGGCGCGGCCGGCGGCGCGGACCGCGCTTACGACTTCGGGACGGAAACGGTCGGCTAAGAAATTGTCGCCGAAGTCGCGGTAGAACATGCGGCGGTCCGCCACGCCCATGAGGTCGTGGAGAATCATGATCTTCTGACCCAGTTGCGCGGTGGGCGGGATCACTTCTTCTTCCTGGGGCGTCAGATGGATGGCGCGGTAGAAGGCCGCCGTCTGCATCTCGCGGAGTGCCTGCAGCGAACGGTAGACGAGCATCTCCGCGGCGGCGCGGTGGCGCATGAGCGCGTGGATCTTCGGCGCGCAGTCCGGCGTTATGAATGGGTCGTCCGGGTGGGCGGCGGCCATTTCGTCGAACAGGGCGCGGACCTTGCGGAGACGCCAGGCGCCGTCGATGAACTGGTGGAAGGCCTCCTCCTGCATGGGGTCGACCGGAAACAGGTCGGCGCGCATTTCGGCGATGAAGGCTTCAAAGGCTTCGATCTCCTCGTCGGCGACGACGAGCACGCCGAGCGTGAGTCCGTGCTGGAAACTGTTGCGGGACGACCGGGCCTTGCCTTCAGGCGAGCGAGGGCCGGTGGATTGCTGTGCGTTCGCCTGGTTGGCGAGAATTTGAGCGGCGGTAGCCATATTACTTTCCTTTCTGTGCCGCACGGATCGCGGCGAGTTCAGCGTCGATGTCGTTCAATGTGTTTTCGAATTCCTGCACCGGCATGAACCGGGCGGGGCTGGGCAGCGGAATGCGAGTTGGGTCGGCCAATGGGTAGGCCGCGGCCGTTTGGCGGAGGCCTTCGTCGAGGCGGATCTGTTGATTGGCCCGGGTGGTCTGGAGGCGCTTGAGCTCTTTTCGGGCGCGGTTCCAGTTGCGGGAGGCGCGGCTGTACACGGCGGTGAGGATGGGCTCGGCGGCGACCTGGTTGGCGTTGCTGCGAACGCGGTCGAGTTCCCAGGAGGCGTAGGCGATTTCGTTGGCGAACCAGCGTTCGAGAGCGGTGGCGGGACGCAGTTCGGCTTCCACCTTGTTTACCAGGGTGGCGAGAGGTTCAGGCATGGCGGATTCCTTTCCGGCTTGGGTGGCCGGAGGTCCCGCTCCGGTGGTCAGGGGGAGGGGCGAGGCCCTCACTCTAATTCCATTCTATCGTTTTTGTCTAGTTTTCCGGCTTTTCGGGAGGGGGAGTTGGACTGAGTTTTAGCTTTAGACTGAATGAGTTAGAGATTATTTTCTAGTCTTGTGACTGAGTTTCCACCGGGCGGTGATTTATGATGTGGCGAACCGCACTACGTCGGCGGTTAGGCGATCGAGGAAGGTGTCGCGGTCGGGGAGGGTCTCTTCGACGTGGGGCGGCGGGATGTGCATGAACGAGAAGTGGCTGGCGCCGTCTTCGATGCGCAGATCGACGGGGACGCGGGGGTGGAGCGCTTGCTGGAGCAACTGGGCTTGGGAGGGCGGGGTGATTGTGTCCTTCGTCCCGGCCCAGGCTTGGATGGGGATTCGCACTGCGTCGAGCGCGGCTGGGGCCCGGAAGAAGCCGGTGGCCGGGGTGAGGAGAATGAGGCGTTGCAGGCGCTCGTCGGGTTCGATGGTGAGCGGGCGGCCGGGGCCTAGCCACGCCTGGGCTCCCGCCATGGCGAGGAGGATGGTGGTCCCGATGGAATGTCCGACGCCGATGACGGGGGATTTTTCGGGGGCGATGGCATTGATGGCGAGACGGAGGCGGCGGGCGCGGAGCAGGAGGTCGGACTCGGTTACGTTGGGGGAGAGGAGGCGGTCGAAATGGGGGGCGATGACGGTTAGGCCGTGGTCGGCGAGGGCGGTTAGCAGGGGGAGGTGGCGCTCGGGGTTGCCGCCGCCACCGACGGCGAAGAGGGCGAAGCGGTGGGGATTGGGGGACTCGAGGAGTGTTGCTTCGAAGGGCGTGGAGCCGTCGAGGAGGGAGAGGCGGGCCATTTTCTCATGCTACCGAAACCCTTCCACCACAAATACATCGCTCCGCGCCTGGTCCAACCGCGACCATACCAGCCACTCCTCCGCCGCGCTCACCGTCATCCCGCTATCGAAAGTCACCGGCATCTTCGTCAGCCCGATCACATCCCGCAGCGCCCGCGTCGTCAGGTCCATCCGCCGGAGCACCCGGTCCTGCTCCGCCACAAAGAACAACCCGCTCGCTGAAATCGCCCACTGTCCCCACATATTGGGCCCCGGCTCCTCAGTCACCTTCTCCTCCGCGCCGCCGCCCACGGGCATGCGCCACACCCCGCCCTCTCCACGTCTGGCAAAGTACAACCACTTCCCATCCCACGACTCCGTCGCATTGAATGCCCCGCGTCCAGCTACCCGTTGCGCCTCCGCCCCGTCCCCGCGCATCTTCCACACTTCCCACATTCCCCCGCGGTCCGTCGAAAAATAGATCCACTTCCCGTCCCGCGAATACGACGGCAACACCGCATTCGCCGCCGCGTCGGTCAACGCCTTCGCTGCCCCGCCCCCGCTCGGAATCACGAAGATCTGGCCTCGCTCCTTCGGGCGTGAATCAAACGCCACCCACGCCCCGTCCGGCGACCATGCCGGGCTCCCGGTCGTGGGCCCATTCATCGCCGTCAGTTGACGCGCCTCGGACCCATTCGCCCGCCCGACCCACACCTCGTTCACGCCGCTCCGCGCGCTCCGCCACGCCAGCCGCTGCCCATCCGCGGACAGCCGCGGGCTGGTGTCCAATGCCACCGCATCGGTCACCTGCCGGGCCTCCGCCGTGCCCTTCCCCGCAGGCCGCACCCCCCACAGGTTCGTGTCCGATAGCCGGGAAACGTACGCCAGCCGGTCGCCAGACCGCGTCAGGGCCGGCGAAATCGGCCCCACGCCCGCCTCCGGGATCCGCTCCAGGCGTCCCCGGTCCACGTCCACACGCCACAAGCTCCGCTGTTCCGCCCCCCTCTGCAATGACGCAATCAACTGTCCCCGCGACGTCCAGCACACCCCCTCCACCACCCGGTTTTCAAACGTCGCCCGCCGCGGCTCCCCGCCGCTCATACTGCCGACATACAAATCCTGCGCCGATGACTCCACCGCCCGGCTGAACACAAAACGCTGCCCGTCCGGGCTCACCCGCGGATTCGTGTCCCCATGCGTTCCCCGCGGCGGTGTCGTCAACTGGCGCTTCCGGCCATCCTGCACATCAATATGGAAAATCGCCAACGGCGACGAGGCATCGTCCCGATCCCCGGCCAGGATTCCCTTCCCGTCAGCCGTCCAATCAATCGCGCCCCGCCCGGCCACTTCCGCCACCCGGCGTTCCTCCGGCCGCGCCCCCGTGCTCACCACCATGATGGTGAATCGGCCCCGCTCCTGCTGGCGCAAGAACGCAATCCATCGCCCATCGGGCGACCATGCCGGCTCAAAATCCGAGTGCGCTCCCGAGGTCAACAGCCGCTCCGCGCCTCCCCCACAGGACGCACGCAAATCGTCGATCGCGATACCCCATCATGCGAATACGCCAGAAAGGCTCCATCCGGCGAAAATGCCGGCGATCGGGAAAAGCCACTCTGCGACGTCACCACCCGCGGCGTCCCCGGAGAATGCGGCCCTCCGCCAACCCCTCCGTACCGCCAGAATGTCCCACCGGCCAACAGCGCCAGCACCGCCGCCCCCGCAACCGCCATCACTGGTCCCCGCCGCGATTTCACCGGCGCCTGCGGGACCTCCATCCGCTCAAACTGCGGCTGATAGGTGCCCTTCGGCAGCACAAACCGGATCGAATCGGCCGCTCCGGGCCCCGCATAATACTCCGCCAGCTTCTGCCGAAGCCGCCGCGCCTCCACCCGCACCACTGGATCCGTTTTCGGGTCGTAGCCGGGATCCCGCCCGAAAACCGCCACCCCCACCACACTCTCTTTCAACGTCGAACCCTGCCCGGCCAGCGAAGACTCCACCACGAAACGCAGAAACTGGGCCATCCGCACGGTCTGCGTCCACTCCGGACGCGCCAGCAGCTCCTCCAGTTGGCGCTTTACTTCGGCAGGGGTCAATTCCATTGTTTCCAAACAGTTACACGGGGTGTCCTACCCCCTGGAACACCCCATCTTACTACGATGCCCCCACCCGTTACGTGTAAATTGGCCTCTATGCATCGCCCGGCCGCCTTCGTCATTTTTCTCCTCGCCCTCGCCCTCGCTCCCGCCGCCCGCGCCGGCACCGTCATCCTCACCCCAGACCCCGGCTATCTCGCCAACACCACCCTCGTCTCCTTCCCCGATCCCGACGAGGCGTTGCTCTCCGCCGTCACCGCCGGCGCCCAAACGATCACCTTCTCCACCCCCTTCCGCGCCTCCACCGTCGGGAACAACTGGGCCACCTGGGCCGCTCCCCCCAATACTGAGTCCGCCACCCCCCGCGTTCTCTGGTCCGGCCTCGACGACACTACGTTCTTCCCCATCACCACCTCCACCCTCGACTTCTCCCTGCCCGTCGCCCTGTTCGGTTTCGAGCTCGAACCCGGACCCACGGACCAGCACACCGTCACCGCGTCGTTCTTTAACGGGGTCACGCTACTGCAATCCATCAGTCGCGACCTGTTCGGCGATTCCGGCGCCCGCCTCTTCGCCTACTCCGCCGGCCCTGGTGAATCCATCACCTCCGTCGTTATCGCCTCCGACGCCGATTGGGCGATCGGCCAGCTCCGCTTCCAGGAGGCCGAGCCCGTCCCGGAGCCGGGTACGGTCAGCCTCACCGCCGCCGCCCTCAGTCTTCTCTATATCCACTTCAGGAAACGCAAATGAAAAACCTAAACCTCCTCCTTTTACTCGCCGCCGCGCTGCCAAACATTGCCTCCGCGCAAGCGCAAGTCAAGATAACGCCCTTCCTCCACTGCGTCGACAGCGGCCCGAGTGGCATCACGTATTACTTCGGCTACGAGAGCTTCGAACAATCCGTTATCCAGTTGCCGTTCGGATCCAATAACCGGTTTATACCCGATCCCTCCGACCGCCAGCAGCCCGCTCTTTACTTTCCGGGCCTGCATGAGCGTGCGTTCCGCATCACGGCACCGGTAAACGGCACTGTCCTTTGGGTCTTTAATTCGCAAATTACTATTGGACCGCCAAACGGCACGCCGTGTGTCGCCCCGCACGCACTGCCCGTTGCCGTCACCGGCGTGCCGTACTTCCAGCAGTTATCCGCCCTCGGCGGCAGCCCCGCCGGCCGCACCTGGAGCGCGACTGGTGTTCCCGCCGGCCTCACTCTCTCCTCGAGCGGTCTCCTGTCCGGGACGCCGTTGAACAAGGGAGTATTTAACATGACCGTTACCGCCACCGATGGCGCCGCCACGGCCACTACGAAATATAGCCTGACGGTCAACGATGCGCTGACGATCAGCGACGCACTCTCCATCCGCCCCCCGGGGTTCGTCCCCCAGTTCCGCACGGTCACCCAACCGGGCGTGAGCAACAGTGCCGTCGCCAGCTGCGACCTCCAGGAGTTTGTCGTCACCGGCGGCGGCTCCTGTATCGTGCCGAACCAGAACACGATTCAGGGCCGCGTCGCGACCAGTCTGGCCACCGCGAACGGCTGGGCTGTCACGTGCAGCGGCGGCACCGCGACCGCCTTCGCCGTCTGCCAGTTGAAGCACTAGGCGGGGAATCACCGCACAGAGTCCTGGAAGCCGATCAGACGGATCCAAACACAACCGTCTGATCGGTGCGGGCTCGATGTACGGCCGCGCCGAGTCGAGCCTTCTCACTGCCGTCCGTCCCGGACAACCTGATTGCCCACAAATTGGGGACCTGCCAATCTCTGATTGGCAGGCGTAAACGGGCGGTATTAAGCTGGCTGGATGACGCTGATCGATCCAATAGCTGTGATCGCAATGCTGGAGTCGACGCCTCGCCGAATCGACGCGGTTACGCTGGGACTGAGCGACAAGGATCTGACCTGGAAACCCTCTCCGGATTCCTGGTCAGTCAACGAAGTGATTGCTCATCTGCGCGCTTGCGCGGACGTGTGGGGTGACAGCATTTTGAAGATCCTGAGAGAGGACACTCCCACTATCCGTTACGTTTCGCCTCGCACTTGGATACGGAAGACAAACTATCCACAGTCAGATTTCCAGGCGTCCTTTCTTGCGTTCCGGCGGCAGAGGGAAGACCTCCTGAGGGTTCTCCAGCCACTTGCCCACGAAGATTGGTTGCGCCGCGCCATCGTAAAGGCGACGAAGCCACGGGAGGAGACGATCCTGAGCTATGCGCACCGATTAGCGGTCCACGAAGCCGGACACTGCGAGCAAATCGATCGAATCCTGCACGCCCTGCGTCGAGGATAACTAGGTAGACTTTTCGGGCCCTGGCATCTTGCGCGGAACGGGTGGAGCGGGTGCCGATTTGGGCTACTTCGGTTTGGGGCTGGCGTTGTTGAGAAGACGGTTGGCCCAGGGGAGGAAGTGTTGCCAGTTGGGGGCGTCGGTGTGGCCGCCGTCGTGCTGGCGCCAGGCGAGATGGCCGTCGAGGAGACCGGTATTTACCGGGGGCATTTTGGCAGTGCGGTAGTCCTCCGTCACGCCGAGGTCTTTGGCGCCCAGGAGGCGGAAGACGGGGCCGGCGGCGACGGTGGCCATGAAGCTGCCTTGCTGGTCGAGCCATTTGGCGTCGCCCTTTTCCGGGATGCCGTAGCTGACGAAGGTGGGGCGGGGGGCGCAGAGGGCTAGGAGTTCGTGCGAGTCGACCGGGATGTCGCCCGCGGTTTTGGTGGCTCCGTACTTCAGGAAGTTGCCGGCCATCCAGTGGTATTCGCCGGAGGCGGTGAGGTTTTCGACAGCCTCGCCGAAGTTGCGGCGGTGGGGCTTGACGCCTCCTTCGCCGGAAGAGCCGATGAGGACGACGGCGAAGCGGGTGTCGTAGGCCATCGTTACCAGGGCCGCCTTGCCGTAGCGGGAGACGCCTTCGATGCCGACTTGTTTGGCGTTGACGGTTTTGTCGGTTTCGAGGAAGTCCAGGGCGCGGGAGGCGCCCCAGGCCCAGGCGCGGAGGGCGCCCCAGTCTTCGGGTTTGCGGGGCTGGCCTTTGTTCGATAGGCCGATGATGCCTTTGGTGAGGCCGGCGCCGTTGTCAGCCTGGATGCTGGCGGGAGTTAGGATGGCGTAGCCCCAGCCGCCGGCGATGAGCTGTTCGGTGGGAGTGGGGCTGGGCGGGGCGAAGCGGGCGAAGGCGGCGGGGACGGGGGCCGAGGGGAGCGCGGCGCGGCCGAACATGATCATGAGCGGGACGGGTTTGTTGATCCCGGCGGGGGTGACGACGACCATTTGGATATCGACCGTGATTTCGGGGCAGTCGCTGTTGTCCGCGTGGCCGGTGAGTTCGCGGGCGATGACGGGGAGGGAGCCGACTTTGTCTTCCACGGTGCGGGTGACGGTCCAGGTGATTTTAGGGGCGTTCGGGGGGACGCGACCGAGGACTTCGCGGCTGAAGTCTTCGAGGATTTCGGGGCGGCGCTGGGTCCACCAGGTTTTGGGCGATTTGACGGGGCGACCGTTGTTGAGTTTGAGGGGGTCAGGGTAGTTGGGGAAGGGGTTGGCGATGGATTCGTCGTAGTTGGCTTGGTTGGGGGCGCCTTCGCGGCCGGAGGGGCCGGGGCGGAGGTTGGTGAGGCCGAGTTGGCGGAGCATGTCCTGGTGGTCTTCGGCGGTGGTCC
>CANIFK010000221.1 GCA_947466555.1 Acidobacteriota bacterium
CGCTCTCCCGCGGCAACCCAGCCGTCCCCTTAGGCAACAAGACATTCCCAGGTGCCGCCGCCCACCGCACGTTGGTCGTCAAAGGTATCACCAACACCGTCGCCAACCTGCTCGCGTTCAGCCGGTTGTGTTGCACAATCAGCGCAGGCCGCCGCATTCCCGGTGCCGACCCAACCGGCTCCGGAAAATCCGTCCACCAGATCTGCCCTCGTTCTATTTCCATTCGCTTCGCTGGAACGTCCGCCGGCCGGCCTCCTGAACGCCCCGGTCCGGTGTCTGATCAATCCCATCCAAAGCGCGATTCATCGCCTCTGTCAGTCCTGCCTCCCGCCGATCCTTCAAGTGCGCGGCCAATGCATCCGCGTACAGTTGACTCCGCGAAACGCGATCCTTCTTCGCCTGCCGCTCCGCCTCTTCAAACAAAGCATCCGGAATAGACACCGCTGTCTTCATACCCGTAGCGTACCAAAAGTTATACCCACAAAATCCCCCGCCGCACCAAATCCGGAAAAATCACCTCCCGCAGACTCGGCGCCAACAACCCAACATCGTCCTCCGACCCAAACCAAACCAACTCTTTAATCTCCGAAGCCGCCCGCGCCTCCCCCGTCAACGTCCCCACGAACAACTCCACCCGTACCGTCTTCCCGGCCACCGCCGCCGCCGACAAATACGAACCTACAAAGCCCACTTCCCCCAGCGTCACTCCCGCCAACTCCTCCCCAATCTCCCTCCGCAAACACGCCTCCGCCGTCTCCCCTGGCTCCATCACGCCCCCCGGCAAAATCAGCAACGAAGTCGTATGCTTCTTCCGGCACAACAACACCCGCCCGTCCCGAACAGCAACCAACCCCGCCTTCTCAAAATCCGCCATCCCCCCAGTAAAACAAAAGCAATAATCTGGTGTCAGTCACCTCATTTTTTTCCGTAAAACGAAAGTTACGATCACAAGACTTCAAAATAAATATTTCCCCACCCAATCTCAACCCCTTCAACAACTTACCTCGACCAGTACGAAAACCCTGACAGTACTGACCCCAAAAACCGCATGTTAGAAGTGGTTATAGGGGGATATTTCCTATGCCAACGCTGCAACAGAAACAACAGCGTGCCGATCAAGCACGCATCAATGGAGCCAAATCCACCGGCCCGAAAACGCCGGAAGGACTCAAAAGCGCGCAAACCGCTACACTCACCCACGGCCTCTACGCCACCGAAGCCACGCTCAAAGCCAGCATCGACCCGGACGCCTTCGAAACCATGCGCCAGAAATACCACCGCATCTGGCAACCGGCCGACGAATACACGGCCGAGCGAGTCGACGAACTCGCCCTCATCCGCTGGGACCTGAACCGCCTCCAGCTGGTACGCCGCAACGAAATCACGGAGCTCTTCCGCCAGACCAACTCCGTCATCGACACCGAAATCCACGCCTCCAAGCCCGGCAGCGTGATCGAACGTCTCGACGCCCGCATCCGCAAACAGCAACTGGCCCTGTCGCGCCTGGAAAAGGACATCCTGCGCCTAAAGAAGGAGCTCCCGCCAGCGGGACCCTCCCACAACCCATTGCAAACAAACACCCCCGCCCCAGACATTTCCTTGGTGACTGTCACCACGGAATTGCCCGGGAAGGAAAACACCGAAGAAGTACCAGTCAACAGCGCTCCCACGGAGCCGGTTGGGCGGCCCAAAATGCCCGACACGGCCCCCCGCAGCTAAAATTCCGCCCCCGAAAAATCCCGCCTACACCCGAAGTGTGCCCAAACTCACTGCAAAATCGGGAAAACCAAATAATCCTTAGGCACAAACAAACTCCCCTCCGTCGTCCCCTCCGGCGCAATCCGCCGCAACCGCGCCGCCAACTCCGCCCCCGCAATCTCCCCCCGGAACAACGCTTGGAACGCCCGCACCACCCGCCCCACATCCGCCCCGCTCTCATGCACAAACTCCAACCGGAACTGCGAAATCCCCGCCGACAACCACTCGCCCAAATGCGCGCTCGCCTCCTGCGCCTCCGCCCCGAAAACCGTGTTCCGGCAACCCACATCCGCCATCACCGGATGCGCCCGACCCTGCCGGTCCCGCAACGCCACCCGATGCTCCTCGCACGGCCGCCCGCAATCCTTATGCGTCGTCCCGTCCGACAAAAACCGGCAAAACACGCAATGTTCCGTATGGAAAACCGGCAAGTGCTGATACGCAATCACCTCCACCCGGTCCGGCCCCACCTCGCGCGCCAGCGCCGCAATCTGCGCCGCGTTCAAATCATGCGTCGGCGTCAACCGCGCCAACCCCATCTCCAAATACGCCGCCGCCGTCAAGGTGTTCGCCGCGTTCAAACTGAAGTCGCCCACCAACTCCCGCCCCGCCCCCGCGATCGCCTGCAAAATCCCCGTCGCCCGCACGACAATCGGACAATCCAAGCTCACCAGAAACTGCGCAATCCGCCCTTCCCCCGGCTTCAATACCCGCGGGCTCGCCACCCGCACCGCCACCCCCGCCGCCTTCACCCGTTCAATCGACGGCCGCAAACCATACAGGTCCAAATAGTCCAACGTGATCGACGCCACGTCCAACTCCAACGCCGCCTCCAACTGCTCCGGCGTCCGCACCAGCAAGTGCAACGCCGCCACCCCGCCCGCACTATGCTCCACATGCGCCACCGTCGCCCGCGCCATCACCGCGCGCTCCAACGGCCGCGTCTGCTCGGCCTGCAACCCCTCCACCGCCTCCCGCCGCATCTGGTTCAACAACGACGCCGGCGCAAACACCGCCCCCGCCAAATCCACCGTCAACTCACCCAACTCATACGCCGTGTTTCCCAACCGCCCCAACTGATCCCGCAACATCGCCTCGTCCAACCCGCGCTTGGAGGCCCGTTCCAACGCCATCCCCGACCGCACCACAAACCGCACGCCCGACGCCAATCGCCACTCCATCACCAACGGCAATCCCTCGCCGCCCGTGACTGAAACCGCCACCAACTGCTTCGCCACCGGAGCCGCCGGCTCCAAAAACGGCTTCACAACGCGAGCCAAATCCGCATCCTGCGTCCGCCAAACCAGATCGCCCTCGCGGATCCGGTCAAACCGCACCGCCCCATTCCCAAACCGCAACAACAGCGTCCCGTCCAGCTCCGCCAGCACCTGGTACACCCGCCCGCCCTCTTCCGGCTCGGCCGGGCTGCGCCAATCGGCCGCGTCAAACACCAGCCCATCGCCCGCCTTCAGAGGCGCGATGCCATGCGCCCCTGCCGGCTCCACCGCCACAGCGTCCCCATAAACTCGCACGACCGTCCCCATCTCCACCCCGCGATGCCGCGGCGCCCGCCCGCGTACAACGGTCTGATGGTTCACCCCGCTCACAAAGTGCGCCCCCAACCCGCGCGAGTAAACCTGCGCCAACTGAATCTCATCGAGAGCCGTCAACCGCGACGCCCTTCCCGCCCACGCGTCATCCACCGCCAACCGGTAAGCCCGAGTCGTCAACGCCACATAATCGGCGTCCTTATACCGACCCTCAATCTTCAACGAAGCCACGCCCGCGTCCACGATCTGCGGCACGTGATGCAACGCCGACAAATCCCCCGGCGACAGCAGATACCGCGCATCCCCCAACGGCTCCACCTGCCCGTCGACCACCATGTCGTACTCCAACCGGCACGCCTGCGCGCACTGTCCGCGATTGGCGCTCCGCCCACCCCACGCCTCCGACGAAAAACACTGGCCCGAATACGCCACGCACAACGCCCCGTGGACGAAAATCTCCAACTCCGCGCCGGTCTTTTCGTAGATCGCCGCGATTTCCTCAATCGACAACTCCCGCGCCAGCGTCACCCGCTGCACGCCCAGCCCGAGCGCAAACTCCACGCCCTCCGCGCTCGTAATCGACGTTTGCGTCGAAGCATGCAACTCCAACTCCGGCGCCATCTGCCGCGCCATTTTCAGGACCCCGATGTCCTGAATAATCAGCGCATCCACCCCGGCGCGCGTCACAGCCGCAATCGCCTCCGCCGCCGCGTCCAGCTCGTGCTCAAACACCAGCGTGTTGAAGGTCAAATACCCGCGCACGCCGCGCGCATGCAGCGTCCGCATGACGTCGGGCAGCTCTTCGAGCGAAAACCCCACCTTCGCCCGCGCCGAAAAGTGATGCAGCCCGAAATAGCAAGCATCCGCGCCCGCCTCGATGGCGGCGTGCAACTGCGGCCAGTACCCGGCCGGCGACATGACTTCTGGTTTCGTAGGGGCGCGCACTCTACCTTCCAGTATCGCGCCACAACAGCCCGACAGCCGAAGTAATCGCCAACAACGCCAGCCCCGCACCCGCCCAGCGCCGGAACCGCCCGCCACCCATACCCACCGCCACCGCCGTCTTCAACACCCCGTTCGACACCACGCCGGCCAACAACGCCATCCCCGCCAGCGGCTCGCCCGTCAGCCGCGCCATCGCCAGGATCAGCGCATCGACGTCCGTCAAACCCAGCACCGCGCCGGAGGCCACCAGCCCCGCTCCCCCGCCCCACGTCCGCGCCGCGTTGACGGCATACAAAACGCCCTGAAACAAAAACGCCATTTGCAACGCCGCGCCCAGCTCCAGCGGGTTATCGGGGTGTCCGGCGCCATCGGTGGCCACCGGATTCCGCCACAACCCGAACGCCACCAGCGCCACACCCACCGCCGCCGGCACCGCCAGCGCCGGCAGCAACTCCAACGCCATCGGCCACTGCAAAACCGCCAGCGCCGCGAACACGCGGAAGTACATCACCGTGCACGCCGCCACCACGCCCAGCGCCAGCGCACCGCCCAGCTCCGGCTCCCGCCGGCTCAGCCGCGAAAACGTCCACGTCACATTCGTCGAAGAGATGATGCCGCCAATCAACCCGGTCAGCACGTAGCCCCGCCCCGGTCCGGCCAGCCCGCGCGCGATGTAGCCCACAAAGCTCAGGAACGAGAAGAACAACACCAGCATCCACAACTCGCGCGGCCGCACGCCGCCCAGTGGCCCGTAAGGGCCCTCGGGCAGCAGCGGCAGGACAACGAGCGCCATCACCGCGAATCGCGCGCCCGCGCTGAACCCGGTCCCCGGAATCTTCTGCACGATCGAATGCAGCCGCGACTTCTCCACCAACAGAAGCGCCGTTCCCGCGAACAGCCCGCTCGCCAATCGGCCGTTGCCCAACCCCGCCAGCATCCCCGCGGCCAGCACCAGCAGTGCCGCCACCTCTGTTGTCCCATCCACATCGACGCGGCTGGCGGCGACGTAGCCGATCAGAATCAGCCCCACCGCGCCGGCGATCAAAATGCCGCCAACCGGCGCGAAGCCATTCGCCCAAAGCAGTCCGGCCAACCCGGCCAGCATGCCCAGCAGCGTGAACGTCCGCACGCCGCCGAAGTGCTTCGCCGGCCCGCTCGCGTGGCCCGACCATTGCCGTTCCATCCCGATCGCCGCGCCGCCAAGCGCGGCTATCAGCAGATCCCAAACGGCCTGGGTATCGAGCGGCATGGCCGACTTCAGTCTACCGGAGCCAGCGCACCAACTCCTCCCTCCCCGTCACACGGTCCGGCTTCCGCACCGGCGGGCCGGTGACTTCGCGCAAGCGCAACATCGCTGGCCGGAGGGCCGCTTTGTGTTCGGGCAAGCTCTCGGCCACCGTGACGGCGCCCATCGCCGCGGAGTCCTTCTGATCTTCAGAGGATATGTCGCCGGCTTCGAGCAGAATCGAATCGCTGACGGCGGCAACGAGCGCGGCCGTACGCGGGACAAGCGGGCTCGCCACAAACGTCCGTGCGCCCCACCGGGCGCGGTCGTCGCCATGGAGCGCGGCGATCAGTTCGGCTTCCAGATTCGGTTTCTTCGCGATGGCGGCGGCCACCACCTGATCTCGCGAAGAATCGGAGGAGCGGCGGGTGTGCTGGAAGAACTCTTCAAGCGGCGTTTCGGCGTTCATTCCGTCGAGCAATTTCGCCAACGCCTCGTCGTACGCTTTCGCCTCGGCGGCTTGGCGCTCGGCGCGGGCGGCGTCTTCCGCCATTTCCGTCTTCGTTTCGACGGCGGTGGCGTATAGAAAGAACCCGCCCGTCCCCAGGCACTGGCAGCCGAGAGCCGCGATCACCAACGCGTGCGCGGGAGCGGATGGCAGCAGAAGCGCCAAGTTGATCAGCAGCGGCACAAGACCGATCGCCATGCGGAGCAGCAGCGCCGATGGCGCCACTTCCAACGCAATCAACAGGCACGCCGCGCCCCAGAAAGAGTGAAGCGCAACAACGCCGAGTTTCGATTCCCCAGCGAAGGCGAAGGCGCCGCGATCAGCAAGGACCAGAACGGACATGAGCGTAACGATCCACGTCACAGCGGTGAACGCCAGCCGGAGTCCCCACATGTTCATGTTGTTGGTCATTGCCGGCACGAGTTGTACCAGCAAGCCACCGCTCAAAAGCAGGCCGAGAATGGAAAGGGGATAGGCGAGCATCGCTTATACAAGCGTGCCCGCCGGGAAAATGTTCTCAGTTCTGCAGGACTTCAAACGCGTCGGCGCCGCAGAGCTGTTCGATGGTCTTGCGGAATTCCCGGTCGGGCCGGACCTTCTGCGCCACGTCAAGCGTGGCGATGAAGTCCCGGGGCGATTCCAGACGCATGCGCACCTGGGCGTTGCCGGGCTTGCGCTCAAAGAGCTCATGCAACGCGGCCACGGTCTCGTCGCCGGTCCCGTTCATCTGCAGCCGCACGCGGATGGCGATCAGCGAAGCCAGCGGCACACGGGTGTTGACCAGCGGGATCAACTCTTTAATGCGCAGCCGCGGCGCGGCGCCTTCGTCGGGCATCACCGTCGCCACGATCAGACAGGCGTTGTCGTCGGTCAGGCATGGCGAGAGATCGTCGATCAGGTGATCGTTATCGCGGCCGTTGAAAATCATTCCTTCCAGCACGCCCTTGTGGTCTTCGACGCCGAGCGTGACGTAGGCCTTGCCTTCCTTCGAACGCCGGCGCTGGATGTTGGTGAGAATGGCGCAGAGCTTCACTTCGTAGTTGCGCGGCAGCTCGGCCAGCTGATCGGTTTCGTGGGAGCGGAGATCGGCAATGCGGTCGTCGAAGTCGTCCAGCGGATGGCCGGTCACGTAGAAGCCGATCATCTCTTTTTCGCCCTGCAACGCCTGCATCCGTTTCCAGTCGGGAACTTTCGGCAGGTCCTGCTGCGGTTCATCGGCGCCGCCGAACATGTCGCCGAAGAGGCCGCCCTGGCCGGATTCGCGGTCCCGGCGGCACTTCTGTCCGTGCTCGATGGCGCGCTCGACGGCGGCGAATTTCTGCGACCGCGTGCCCTCCATGGAATCCATGGCGCCGGCCTTGATCAGCGCTTCGATGGCACGCTTGTTGACGGCGGAAATATCCACCTGCTCGGTGAACTCGAAGAAGTTCTTGAATGCGCCATGTTCGGCGCGAGCGGCCAGAATGGACTCGACCGCACCCTGGCCGAGGCCCTTGATGGCGCCCAGCCCGAAGCGGATGGCGTTGCCGTCCGGGGAGAACGACAAGAGACTCTTGTTCACATCGGGCGGGAGCACTTTGATGCCGCGTTCGCGGCATTCGTTGATGTACTTGACGACCTTGTCGGTGTTCCCGGTTTCCGACGTCAGCAGGCCGGACATGAACTCGATCGGGTAGTGCGCTTTGAGGTAGGCCGTGATGTAGGCCATGTAGGCGTAGGCCGCCGAGTGCGACTTGTTGAAGCCGTAGCCGGCGAACTGAGCCATAAGGTCGAAGATCTTGTCGGCCTTTTTGACGTTCAGGTTGTTCTTGGCCGCGCCTTCCAGGAAGCGGATCTTCTGCCGCTCCATCTCTTCGGCGCTCTTTTTACCCATGGCGCGGCGAAGGATGTCGGCGTCGCCGAGCGAGTAGCCGGCGAGCACGTTGGAGATCTGCATGACCTGCTCTTGGTAGACGATGACGCCATAGGTTTCCG
>CANIFK010000222.1 GCA_947466555.1 Acidobacteriota bacterium
TCCACCGGTCAGCCACCATCCCCAACGGCACTCCAATGAGTGCATAAATCCAAATAAACAAACTCCCCATGAATCCGATATCGGTATCCGTCAGCCCGAACTCTTTCCGCACCGGTTCGGCCAGCGCGCCCGCAAGATTGCGGTCATAGAAATTCAGAATATTGATTCCGAACAGCACCAGCACCGAAAAGAGTACCGAACGATTTGGCATGGAGGTTCGGCAATCCTATCACGTTGGTGACCGCAGTCACGGCCACACCGCCCAAACCCTGCCACACTCGGCAGCAAAGGAGAGTCCATGAAGAAACTCTGGCTCAGTTTTGCCGCCCTGTTAATCGTGTCGTTCAGCGTCCTCGGCTGGATCGGCACCCGTATCTACCAGGAGATGCCCCCCATCCCCGACCACATCACCTCGACCGACGGTACACCCGTCTTTCAGAGCGGTGATGTCGCGCGCGGACAGAATGTATGGCAATCCCTCGGCGGCATGCAACTGGGCTCCATCTGGGGCCATGGCAGCTATGTCGCCCCCGATTGGACCGCCGATTGGCTGCACCGAGAACTCATGTTCGTCCTGCAAGAATGGGCCGGCAATCAATACGAGCAACTCCCCTTTGAAGAGCAGACCCGCCTGCAAGGCCGCCTACAACAGCTCTACCGCACCAATACCTATGACGCGGCCACTAACACCATCAAACTGGATCCCGTCCGCGCCCGCGCCATCGCCGCCACCGCCGCCCACTACGCCGAAACGTTCCGCCAAGGCAACGTCCACTACGCCATCCCTCCCGGCGCCATTTCCACCCCGGAGCGTATGCAGCAGTTCTCCGCCTTCATCTTCTGGACCAGTTGGACAGCCTCCGCCAACCGCCCCAACGACACCATCAGCTACACCAACAACTGGCCCCACGAACCGCTTATCAACAACCGCCCATCGGGCGATTCCGTCATGTGGACCGGCGTCTCCATCATCATGCTCCTGGCCGGCATCTGCGCGCTTGTCTGGTGGTACGCCTCACAAAAGGAGCAAGACGACCACGGCCCCCTCAGCGAGAAAGACCCCCTCGGCGGCTGGACCGCCACGCCCTCCCAAAAGGCCACTCTCAAGTACTTCTGGGTCGTATCCCTGCTGATACTCGTTCAAATCATCGTCGGCATCGTCACCGCCCACTTCGGCGTTGAAGGGGACGGGTTCTACGGCATCAAGCTCAATGAAATTCTGCCCTACGCCGTCAGCCGCACTTGGCACGTCCAGCTCGGCATTTTCTGGATAGCCACCGCCTGGCTCGCCGCCGGTCTCTTCATCGGCCCGCTGGTCAGCGGAGTCGATCCCAAGTTTCAACGTCTGGGTGTCAACGTCCTGTTCGGCGCGCTGCTGCTGATCGTCGTCGGCTCCCTCGCCGGCGAATGGATGAGCGTCATGAACCGCATGTCCGACGCCACCAGCTTCTACTGGGGCCACCAGGGTTACGAATACGTTGACCTCGGGCGCGGCTGGCAATACCTGCTCTTCGCAGGACTCCTGATCTGGTTCGGACTCGTCGTCCGCGCCATCCTCCCGGCCCTCAAAAACGCCGGCGAATCCAAACACCTCATCTGGCTCTTCCTCATCTCCGGCGGCGCCATCGGGCTCTTCTACGGCGCCGGCCTCACCTGGGGCCAGCACACCCATCTATCCATCGTTGAATATTGGCGCTGGTGGGTAGTCCATCTCTGGGTCGAAGGCTTCTTTGAGGTGTTCGCCACAACGGTCATCGCCTTCTTTTTCGCCCGTCTCGGGTTGATCCAGCCCGGCTTCGCCGCCCGCGCCGCCCTGCTGTCGTCGACCATCTTCCTCGCCGGCGGCGTCATCGGCACCTGCCACCATCTGTACTTCTCCGGCACTCCCACCGTCGCCATGGCCTGGGGCTCGGTCTTCAGTGCGCTCGAAGTCGTGCCGCTGACGCTGGTCGCCTACTCCGCTCTCGACGATCTCCGCCGCGGGAAGCTCACCAGTTGGGCCGCCCGCTACCAGTGGCCCATCTACTTCTTCGTAGCCGTGGCCTTCTGGAACATGGTTGGCGCCGGCCTGTTCGGTTTCATGATCAACCCGCCCATCGCGCTCTACTACATGCAAGGGCTGAACACGACTCCCCTCCACGGCCACGCCGCCCTGTTCGGTGTCTACGGCATGCTGGGCATCGGCCTGATGCTCGTTTGCCTCCGCGCCATGCAGCCCGACGCGCACTGGAAGGAAAACTGGCTCAAATTTGCCTTCTGGGCCATGAACGGGGGCCTCTTCGCCATGTGCGTCGGCAGCCTCCTCCCTGTCGGCCTGCTCCAAACCAAGGCCAGCGTCGAACACGGCTACTGGTACGCCCGCAGTACGGAGTTCCTGCAAACAGACACCATGCAGACGCTCCGCTGGCTCCGCGCCCCCGGCGATACGCTATTCGCCATCGGCGCCATCGTCCTGGTCCTCTTCGTCTTCACCACCCGGTCACCGAAACCATCGGCCACCAACTAGTCAATGGCGGTGGCAATAGCCTCAACCAGGCCCGTGTTGTCGCCCTTCAAAAAACTGGCCATCGAAGCCGCGCTCATCTGGTCTCGTGTCACACGGGACCAGTTGAGCCTAAATCCGTTTCGTACGGCCAACTGCCGGATGAACTCTCGCTGGGTCCGCCCATTGCCGTCGCGAAACGGATGCACCGCATTGATCTCGCCCAGAAAATACCCCGCCCGCGCACAAAACGCCCCGCGTTCCAACCCGGCCAGTTGCCGCTCCCGGTTCAGCTTAGATAGGGTGTCGTGCAACGCCGGCTCTATCCGGTCCCAGAACGCAAAATAATACTGCCCCGACCGGGCGATATTCACCGTCCGAAACTGGCCCGCCCAGTCATAAACGTCCTGAAAGATGTAACGATGAATCGCCCGCAAATGCGCCGCGTCCAAGCGCCCTGCCATTATTGGTTCGACAGCGAGCTCAATCAGCCGCTGCGTGGTCATATCCATCTCGAAACTCGCCAATCGCTGCGGCGCCTGAATATCCAGAAGATTGCGAAGGACGTTAGTCCCCGGATAGACGTACGGATCCATAGGCTCGTTGAGCGTGAGCTCTCATCTCCCTGCCCATCTCTTCCAGCGTCAAATCCCCATCCACAAATTGCTCAAAAATCCGCAGGGCCTCAGGGGATGGCTCCAAGCCTTCCAGCCGTCCACTGCCGAGCGCACTCTCGACGATCTTCGCCCGGCTCGCACGAACGTCATCCGCAACAATAGCCATGCCGTCCTCCCGTTCCGCTATCGCTCAAACCCCTCTATTTTATCATCCCCATCCGAGCCTCGTCGCCCAGTCGCACCAACGCCACCAAGCAACTCGTTGAACTTGAAAATGCGCCGGCTAGCCACTGCCAGCCGGCGCCGATGCGCCCCAAGGCTACCTCGATCCCCCCAGTTCATGCGCCTTCCGCACATCCTCTGACTTACCCGGCCCATGGCAACTCGCACACTTCTCCACAACCCCAGCTCCGGTAGAAGTCCCAAACGACGCCCCGCCCGTCCGGATCATATGCGTCCGCACCTCGGCCCCATCGTGGCATCCCGAACAAGCCGCCGCCGTCGGCGTTATCTTCACATCGTTCGACGGATCCACATCCACCGTCCGCAACGCCGTCAACGTCGCCTGCGTACTCCGCGTGTCCACCGTGCTCCCCAGCGCCTTCGCCGATATCGGCAACGCATAACTCCCATTTACATGGCACTTATTGCAGTTACTCAGTTCGGCCGGAAACCGCACCGTGCTGAAGTCATATAGCGTCCCCTGAAATCCCACAATCTGCAACGGAGTCTTCCGGAATCCGCCCGCATGAATCCCATGCACCATTCGTTTGAAATCAATCTAAACCTCCGCCCCGCTGGTCCGGTACGGAATATCTGTCTGATTGGCGTTGTGACAAATCACGCATAACTTCAACTCCTCATTCCGGTTCGCCCCATGCAGGCTCAACCGCGGCACCACCGTGTTCCCGTGCTGCCCCCCGTCGTGGCACTTCTTACAATTGGCGATGTCGACAATCTGTCGTCGCCCCACGACTGCCCCGCCGGTAAAGGAAAACTCCTTCACCACGCTCTTCACCGGAATGTTCGCCGCCGTCGCCACGCCCGCAGCCACCGGACACCCCGGCACCACCGGCCCGGTCAGCGGACAAATCGGCCGACCCTCCATCGCCGCAATCCCATTGCCGACACTTCCCATCGGCGCCACCGTCGTCGTCACGAAATACCGCCCCGCCACGGGCGTCGCCCCCAATTCCGCGCACAACGCCACCGTGCAAGCCTGCGCCGCCGCCAACGCATTGATCGACACCGGCAACGCCGCCCCCACGCTCGACGCCCCCGTCGCCACCGGATTCAAATTCCCCCGGCTCCCCGTGTTCGTCAACTCCGTCGCGTCCCATCCCACTAACACCCGCAAACTCCCGCCCTTCAACGGCAACGCGTTCTTGATATCCCAAAACGCGTCCGGGAAATCCGCCGTCGGCGCCGGATTGGTGACGGAGAAGATCACCTTCACCGTCCACGAACTCGCCGTCATCGGCGTCACACCCACTTTCTCAATGTTGTAGGAGAACTTCTTCGTAGCCTCCCACGCCAGTACCGCCTCCTGTGCCGTCAGCGCGGCGCCGCAACCCATCGCCATCATGGCGACTATCAAACCTCTTGTTTTCATGCCTTGGCTCCATCCGTTTACTACGGTTTCGGTTCCGACCGTCGCGCGCAGCGGTCAGCTCACGGAAATAGCCCTCCCGGCCCTCACACATAAAGGGCCTCCCTGCCCCGCCAAAAATATACCCGGCCAAGAATAAATGTAAGCGCTTCCCAGAGCCGAAAAAAATTCCCAAACCGCCCCCCTAACTGTCCACCAAAATGCTATCCTGAAAAAATAGGGACGCGGCCATCGGCCAGCGTCCCTTTCGCTTTTCCGGATCCAGCCCCCCATGGAACCACTTATCTACCTCGCCATCCTCCTCATCGGCGTCCTCGCCGGCTATCTCCTCCGCTCCCTCACCGCCCGCGCCGAACTCGCCGCCCTCGAAAAGGCCCACGCCCAATTCACCGCCTCTCTAAAAGGTGTCGCCGCCGATGCCCTCGCCGCCAATAACCACAACTTCCTCGCCCTCGCCCAAACCGCGTTCCAAAAGGCCAATGAAACCGCCAAAGGCGAACTCGACCTCCGCCAGCAGTCCATCCACGACACCATGAAGCCCTTGAAAGACGCCCTCGAACGCATCGAGAAGGAGCGCACCCAGGGCTTCGCCGGTCTCAAGGAAATGGTCGACCTCCTCCACACCACCCACCGCGACTCCGCCCGCGAAACCGCCAAACTCGTCAACGCCCTCAAAGCCCCCGCCGTCCGCGGCCGCTGGGGCGAAATGCAACTCCGCCGCGTCGTCGAACTCGCCGGCATGCTCGACTACTGCGATTTCGAAGAACAAGTCTCCGTCTCGACAGACGCCGGCCGCCTCCGCCCCGACCTCATCATCCGCCTCTCCCACGACCGCGAAATAGTCGTCGACGCCAAAGTCTCCCTCACCGCCTTCCTCGCCGCCACCGAACAGACCGACGAAGCCTCCCGCCACCGCAAACTCGAAGAACACGCCCAGCAAATCCGCACCCACATCAAACGCCTCGCCGCCAAGGCCTACTGGGACCAGTTCGCCAAGGCCCCCGATTTCGTCGTCGCCTTCCTCCCTGGCGAGTCTTTCTTCACCGCCGCCCTCCAGCACGACCCCGAACTCATCGAATTCGGCGTCGATAACCGCGTCCTCATCGCCACCCCCACCACCCTGATCGCCCTCCTCAAATCCGCCGCCTACGGCTGGCGCCAACAAAAACTCGCCCAAAACGCCCAACAAATCTCCGACCTCGGCAAACAGCTCTACGACCGCCTCCTCACCTTCACCACCCACATGGAAGGCGTCCGCACCGGTCTCGAAAAGTCCAACCGCGCCTACAACGAAGCCGTCGGCTCCCTCGAAACCCGCGTCCTCCCCGCCGCCCGCAAGTTCAAGGACCTCTCCGCCGCCACTGGCGACGACATCCCCGCCGCTCTCCCCGTCGAAACCGCCCTCCGCGAACTCCGCCCGCCCGCCTAGTCCTCTCCCCGCCCCCGTCGCCCCTTCCGCGCCTTCTTCGTCTTGGCATACTGCATCCGGTGCCCCCCGCACTTCGGACAGCGGAACTTCCGCATCCCGTGCGCAATATGCGCCAGTTGCTGCATCGCGGATCGGCAACGGCGGCAGGTCATAACTTTATTTTCGCACCAACCCCGAAACCGCCCCCAAAATCGTTTTCAATTTGCTATCCTGAAGAAATACAGACTTGGCCATCGGCCAGGTCCTTTTTCATTTTCAGGCCCCAAAAAATAAATTCCCGAACCGCCCCCCAAACCCGATCTCAATTTGGTATCCTGAAGAAATAGGGACGCGGCCACGGGCTAGCGTCCCTTTCGCTTTTCCCTCCCCAAACCGCGATAGAATAGCGGTTTATGTCCAAGCTGATCGTCACTTTCGGTGAAATCATGCTCCGCCTGGCCCCTCCAGGATTCGAGCGCCTACTGCAGTCGCCCCAGTTCCTGGCGACATTCGGCGGAGGAGAAGCCAACGTCGCTGTGGCCGTCTCCGGCTTCGGCCTTCCGGCCCGCTACGTCACCGTCCTGCCGGACAAAAACGGAGTCTCCGACGCCTTCATCGGCGAAATGCGCCGCTTCGGTGTCGACACCTCCCAGATCGTCCGCGGCAAAGGACGCTTCGGCATCTATTATGTAGAGCCCGGCGCCAACCAGCGCGCCTCCAAGGTCCTCTACGACCGCGAACACTCCGCCATCTGCCAGGCCAAACCCGGCTCCATCGATTGGGCCCAGGCCCTCGCCGGCGGCTCCTGGTTCCACATCACCGGCATCACCCCGGCCATCTCCGAACCCGCCGCCGATCTCGCCCTCGAATCCGTCAAACAGGCCCGCACCCACGGCCTCAAAGTCTCCTGCGATCTCAACTTCCGCAAAAACCTCTGGAAATGGGGCAAAGACGCCAAAGAGGTAATGAGCGAACTCTTCAAATATGTCGACGTCGGCATCGCCAATGAAGAAGATTGCCAGATGACCCTCGGCATCAAATCCGAAGCCGACGTCCACTCCGGTGAACTCGACCGCGACGCCTACCGCAAGCTCACCGACAACGTTCTCGAAGCCTATCCCAATCTCGAAGCCATCGCCGTCACCCTCCGCGAGTCCCACTCCGCCTCCCACAACGGCTGGGCCGCCTGCATGAATACCGGCAAGGAATTCATCGTCTCCAAGCACTACGACATCACCCACATCGTCGACCGAGTCGGCGGTGGTGACTGCTTCGCCGGCGGGCTGATCTACGGCCTCAACGCCCTCGCCACCCCGCAGGAAGCGCTCGAATTCGCCGTCGCCGCCAGCTGCTTGAAGCACTCCATCCCCGGTGACTTCAACCGCTTCTCGGCCGAAGAAGTCCACGCTCTCATCAAGGGCGGCGGTTCCGGCCGCGTCCAACGCTAAGTACAAACAAAATGAAACGCGCCCTCCTTCTCCTAACCGTCGCCACGGCCTTCGCCCAGGCCCCTCCGCCGTCGACCTTCATCCAGGTCCCGGCCGAAGAGCTGAACAAACTTCGCGAAGCCCTAAAACCTCTCACGGCGAAGGTGGGCGCGTTATCAAATAACCCCCTCCTGCCCGACGTAGCCATCTACGAAAAAGCCGTCCAGAACCTCCTCAATCACCCCGAAGAGTTCTACACCAAGGACTACATCACCCACGCCTACAGCGCCATCAAAACCGGCCTCGAACGCGCGGGCGATATCGAAAACAACCGAGCCCACTGGCCCCGCCTCGCCGGTCCCATCATCCGCGCCTACAAGTCCAAAATCGACGACTCCTACCAGCCCTACAA
>CANIFK010000223.1 GCA_947466555.1 Acidobacteriota bacterium
CGGGGCGATTGGGCCGCTTGGCGTGCGGATTGAGCCTCTGGGGCCGACTTCGTTTACGGAGGCCCGGGCCGTCTTCAAAGAGCAGGTTGAGGCGCTGGTGGCGGCGGGCGTGGACCTGCTGATTTTTGAGACCTTTTACCAGATTTTGGAGTTGAGAGAAGCGCTGTTTGCGGCTCGCGAGGTTGTCGGCGACTCGATGGCGATTATTGCCCAGGTCACCATTAACGACGACGGCTGCATGTTGGACGGCACCGATACGGAGACCTTCGCGGCGCATTTGAACGAATGGCCCTGCGATGTGATTGGGTTGAACTGTTCTGTGGGGCCGAAGGCGACGTTGGAAACGCTTGAGAAGATCATGTCGTTTACCAAGAAGCCGCTGTCGGCGATGCCCAACGCGGGGCATCCGGCGGAGGTCGAGGGACGGAAGATCTACTTGTGTTCGCCCGAGTACATGTCGCAGTATGCGCGGCGGTTTCTGTGGGCGGGCGTGAAGATTGTGGGCGGGTGCTGCGGGACTACGCCGGAGCATATTAAACAAGTCCGGAGCGAGGCGCGGAGTTTGCAGCCGGCGCAGCGGAATATTTCGGCCACGGTGGAGGCGCATGCGCACACTGGGGGAGCGAAGCCGAAGGTGCCGTTGGCGGAGAAGAGCAAGCTGGGCGCGAAGTTGGCGGCGGGAAAGTTTGTGACGTTCGTGGAGATTCTGCCTCCGCGGGGGGTGGATCCGTCGAAGGAAGTGGCGGGGGCGAAGCTTTGTAAAGCCGCCGGCATCGACGTCATTAACGTCCCGGATGGGCCGCGGGCGAGTGCGCGGTTGAGCGCGCAGGTGACTTGTCAGATCTTCCAGGAGCAGGCGGGGATTGAAGCTGTTTTGCACTTCTGCTGCCGGGATCGGAACATTTTAGGCATTCAATCCGAACTGCTGGGGGCTCACGCGACTGGCGTCCGGAATTTGATTTGCATTACGGGCGATCCGCCGCGGATGGGGAACTATCCGTCGGCTACGGCGGTGTTCGATGTGGATGCGATTGGGTTGTGCAATATCGTCAACAATGTCAATCACGGGTTGGACATTGGCGGGATGCCGATGGGGTCGCAGACGGCGCTGGTGATGGGCGTGGGGGCGAATCCGGGCGCGTTGAACATGGACGAGGAGATCCGGCGGTTTGAATGGAAAGTGCAGGCCGGAGCGGAGTACGTCGTCACGCAGCCGGTGTTTGATATCCGGTTGTTGGAAACGTTTTTGAAGCGTATCGAACATGTGCGGATTCCGGTGGTGTGCGGGATATGGCCGTTGACGAGTCATCGGAACGCGGAATTCATGGTGAATGAGCTGCGGGTGCCGGTGCCGGAAGAGTATATGGAACGGATGCGGGTGGCGGAATCGGCCGAGGCAGCGCGGCTGGAGGGTGTGGAGATAGCCCGCGATATGGTGCGGAAAGTACAACCGATGGTGGATGGAGTACAGTTATCTGCCCCCTTCGGAAGATATCAAATGGCCGTCGATGTTGCCGAAGTGATAGAGAGACGGGATTAACACACTTGCCAACCGACCTGATTGTGATCGACAGTGACGCGCCGACGGAAGAGGCGATTGAACGTGCGGCGACGGCGTTGCTGCGCGGGAAGGTGATCGCGATACCGACGGAGGCGCGTTATGCGCTGGTGGCGGATCCGTTCAACTTGAATGCCGTTTCGCGGGTGTTTGCGGCGAAGGGGCGGGAGCAGGCGCGGTCGCTGCCGCTGCTGGTGGGCGATCTGATCATGGCCGAGGAGTTGACGAGCGACGTTTCGGCGCGGTTCCGGCTGTTGGCGCGGAATTACTGGCCGGGGCCGTTGACGATTATTGTGCCGGGGTCGGCGAAGGTGCCGCTGCGGGTGACGGGGAATACGGGGCGGTTGGCGTTGCGGCAATCGAAGTCGAAAGTGGCGCAGGCGTTGATTGAGCGGACGGGGCAGCCGTTGATTGCGACGAGCGCCAACATCAGCGGGCAGCCTACGTGTGCGAGCGGGATTGAAGTGTTTGGGACGATGGATGGGCGGGTGGATCTGGTTCTGGACGGGGGGACGTGTCCGGGGTTGGGGTCGACCACGATTGATATTACCGAGCCGTATTGGAAGGTGATTCGGGAGGGCGCGATTCCGGAGAAGGAATTGGCGGAGTTGTTGCACCGGGCTTAGTTTTTGGGGATATGGGCGGGGCCGGGGGAATCCGAAATTACGGAATTCGCTGGTTACCCGGTACCAAGGGAAAACTGGGGCGGAATGGCGGGGGTTTGAGGGGTTGGGCGGTTTGTTTGATCGGGGGAATGGCGGCGGGGCGCTCGGGGAAATCCCGGAGAGGGGTTGGCGGAGTGCTGGTTTCGGGGTCAGGGGAATCCGGGGGCGGAGGGACGGGCTTAACCCGTGTTTCCAGATGTGGTAGAGTCGGGGAGCGGTAGCTGTGTAACACCGACCTTCGAGGGCGATATGAAATACTTTCTTCAGCGCGATGGCCGCACTTATGGGCCTTATTCCTATGATGATTTGAAGCGGTATCAGGCGGAAAACCGGATTGGGCCGAACGACCTGGTGCGCCGGGAAGACAGCCAGAATTGGGAGCCGTGGCAGCAGGTGCTGAATCCGGCACCGGCCGCGGTGGAAACGCCAATGCCCCCGGTGACACCGGCTGCGCAACCGCAGGCTCCTGCGTTTGGCGGATATACGCCGCCGGCCGCGACGCCCGCGACGACGCCCCAGCCTGGGTTTGGGACGAACCCGCCAGCGTTTGGCGGCGGTGGATTTGGGCAGCCGCCGGCATCGACGCCGCCCGCCTTTGGCGGTGGTGGATTTGGACAGCCTCCGGCCCAGCAGCCCGCGTTTGGGCAGCCGCCGGCTACGGGCGGTTTTGGCCAGCCTCCGGCCGAGCAAGGGTTTGGCGGTGGTGGCTTCGGGCAACCGCCGGCGCAAACGCCGCAGGCCTCCGATGTTCCGGGCGCGTTTGGCGCGTTTGGGGCACAGGGCTTTGGCGGGCCGCCGCAAGGGCAGCCGCAGCCGGGCGGTTTTGGCGCGCCGGGCGGGTTTGGCGGGCCGCAGCAAGGGTTTGGCGGTGGCACGGTTGGACCGATGCCGCCGGACATGGAATGGTGGCTGGTGGCGATCATCAGCTTTGTTTGCGGGTTCTTTGCGTTGTTCTGGCTGTGGAAGCAGGTGACGTTTGTGAAGTTGCTTGATCCGCAGACAAAGGCGCCGAAGTTCTATGGGATGGCGATTGCTGGGATGATTGGCGGGTACCTGCTGGTGATTCTGGGCACGGTGCTGGGCGCGGCGATGGAGTCGAGCCTGGTGATGATCTTCTCGATGCTTGGAATGGTGGTGGTGCTGGGCGGCTATGTTTGCTTAATCCTGGGGAGTTTCAAGATGCGCGAGTCGATCCACAACTACTACACGACCGTGGAACCGATGGGCATTAACCTGATGGACACGACGAGCGCCGTGCTGACGTTCTTCTTCCCGATCTACTTCTTCCAGTATCATTTCGCGGCGATCGCGAAGCAGAAGAAGGCGATGGGGCATCCGGCAGCGTAGTTCTTTCGCAGTTTCGGGATATTGGGGGCCGTGCTATGCTTTCCCTTGGAGCGTTCCTGGGAGGCAGGTGCGGCCTTCATTTTTGATCCGATGCCATTCGAATCGGGGTCTATCTCGTTGCAAAAACGCCGTTGTGCAAGCTCCTGACCCTCGCGGGTCCAGGGAGAAGCCTGCAGGTGTGCGGAGGACTCCACCCTTAGCATTTCCAGGGGTCAAGGCAAAAGGTTGTACGGCTGACTGGTGCGCTCCGTTTCTTTTTCGGCAAATCCCATTTCATGCACATACTTTTTATTGGCGACATTTATGCGTCGCCGGGACGGCGAATTGTCGCCGATCATCTGCACCGGATCGTCACCGATGAGCGGATTGACCTGATTATCGCCAACGTGGAGAATTCCGCGGGGGGCTTTGGCGTGACGCCGCAGATTGCCGAGGACATGTTGTCGATGGGGGTCGAGGTGATGACCACGGGCAACCACGTCTGGGACAAGAGCGAGATCCATGAGTACCTGCCGCGGCAGCCGCGGTTGCTGCGGCCGGCGAACTATCCGCCGATGCTGCCGGGGACGGGGATGTATGTCGGCAAGGCCCGGAATGGGGCGCCGTATGCGGTGTTGAACCTGCAGGGGCGCACGTTTATGGCTACCATCGACGATCCGTTCCGGAAGGTGGACGAGATGCTGGCGACGCTGCCGGAGGATGTGAAGGTCCGGTTTGTGGATTTTCATGCCGAGGCAACGTCGGAGAAGGTGGCTTTTGGGTGGCATTTGGACGGGCGGGTGACGGCTGTTGTGGGCACGCATACGCATATTCCGACGGCGGATACGCGGGTGTTGCCTGGCGGGACCGCGTATCAGACCGATGCAGGGATGACGGGATCGTACGCGGGGGTGATTGGGGTGGAGAAGGGCCCGATCCTGCGGAAGTTCCAGACGTCGCTGCCGGTGCGGATGGAAGGCGCCAAGGGGAGCGTGGAGTTCCATGGGGTGATCGTGACAGCCGACCCGGCGACGGGGAAGGCTGTGGCCGCAAAGCGGTACCATTTCCGGGAAGGCGTTCTATAGTTTCCGCCCAGTTCTGCCGATAGAACTAGTAATGGCGACTACGCCTTCCCCCATTTCGCGTGTTTTGATCATCGGCGCCTTTATCGCAGTTGCCTCTTCGGCGGGACTGCAGTGGGTTGGCCTATCGGCACAGACTGAAGCGGTTCGGCAGCAGCTTTCGCGGCAGACGCTGGCTGAGTTTTCGCGGGTATTTGCGCGATACGAGACGGCACCGGTGCAGGAAAAGCCGGCGGTGGCCGAGCAGTTGACCGGCATGGCGGAACGGCTATCGCAATCGACACGCGCGGAATCGCTGGCGTCGGCGTCGCGACGGGTGGTTGCCTTGGCGTCCTACGAAGACGGCAAGGAGACGCGGGAGAAAGAGCTGCGGGAGCGACTGCGGGCGGAGATACGCGGGCTGGTGAGCGAGGCGGAGACGCTGGAATCGGCGGCGCTGAACCGGGCTACGCTATTCAGCACGGCGAATCAGGCGCTGTTGGTAATGGCGGTATTCCTGTGCGGGTTTCTAGTTTTTCGTGTCAGCCGGGTGAGTCCAGCCGCCTAGTTCCGGGTTGGCGCGCTCCAGGCGGGCGTGGTCCCAGAGAGTCCAGAGGTTGCCGTCGCGGCGCTCGTTTTCGATTTCGACGTTGTCGGCATCGAGGAGATACCAGGTTTGGCGAAGCTCGACCATGTCGCCGGCGATGTTGACGAGACCGGAGAAGCGGGCGCGGCCATTTTTGGGCGGGAGGCCGACGAGGATGCCGAAGGAATCGGGATCGGTGACGGCAAGGACCCACATGTGCACGGTGGCGTTGAAGATGAGAAACGGCTCCGATTCGTGGGAGATGCCGTAGGGGGCGACGGCGAAGGTGACCGGTTGGCCGTGCCAGGTCCAGGCGCCGGCGAGCCAGGCAAAGGGATTGAGGGTGTCGAGGACACGGGAAGTTCTGGCGGCGTCGGCCGCCAGTTGCTCCGTGAATGTCCTGTATTCCTGGTTCAAGGTCCTAGGCGACGATTTCGCTGATCTGGATGGTGGGGGAGGAGTTGGTGTAGTTGGGAATGTCTTCCATGAGCTTGGCGCCGCTGGACATCATGACGGCGAGGAAGCCTTCGACGGTTTCAAACTGCAGGTGGCCGATGGCGAGGTAGGGGGGCTCCGAACCGGGGAACGGGCCGGAGAGACCTTTGTCGATTTCGAAGTGTTTGAGGGCGGCGCCGAAGACTTCGTGGCAGAGGGCGCGGTGGGTGGACTTGTAGTAATCCATGTCGAAGGTCTTGCCTTCACCGGCCGGGTACATGACGCTGACTTTGATCATTGCTCCTATCTTAAACGTTCCTATCTGATGCCGCCGACGGGCACCGTTGCCTTGTAGACGTAGCCGGTGACGCGGGTCATGTCAGAGCTGGTGAGATAGAGGGTGTTCGAGTCGGCGCCGCGACCGAACTTGCAGTTGGTCAGGGCCTTCTGGTCCGTGGTGATTTTGTGGGTGATTTTGCCCTCTTTGGTGACGCGGTAGGCGGTGCCGAAGCTGTAGCAGGTGAGCCACAGGGCGCCTTCCTTATCGATGTCCATGCCGTCGGCCTGGCAGCCTTCGATGGTGATGAGGGTTTTGTGGGCTCCGCCGGCGACGGGGAAGATTTCGATTTTGCTGGTGTTGGCGGCGGTGTTGTGGGCGACGTAGAGGGATTGTTGATCGGGGCTGATGAGGATGCCGTTGGGCCCGGTGATGGCGTCGGAGAAGAGGGTGGTCTTGCCGGCGGGATCGATCTTGTAGATGGTGCCGTTGGGGGAGGAGCCGTCGTAGCCGTTGGGGTCGGTGAAGAAGATTGTGCCGTCTTTGGCGACGGTGAGGTCGTTGGGACCGGTGGCGATTTTTGGGTCCTTTTCGAAGGCTTTGGCGATGGTGGAGACCTTCTTGTCCGGGGTTACTTTGAGGACCTGGCGTTCGTTGGTGGCGGTGGCGTAGAGGTTGCCAGAGTCATCGAGCCAGAGCCCGCCGGGGCCGGCGCCGGTGGCGATGTCGAGATATTTGGCCGCGCCGTCCTTGGCGTTCCATTTGACGACGCCTTTGTAGGTGCCGCGGGAGGTGAAGAAGAGATTGCCGGCGGTGTCGAGGGCGGGGCCTTCGGTGTTGCCCCAAGAGGGGTCGGAGGCGAGGAGGGTGGCCTTGATTTCGATGGGGCCCTCGGGCTGCTTGGCTACGGGCTTCTCCTGGGGCTGGGTGCAGGCGGAGAGAAGGAGGATGAGGAGGAGATATTGGTGGCGCATGCCGGAGGGTATTATATGCCGGATGGGAGGGGGTTGGGTTGGTTGTGGTTACTGCTTAGCCAGCCGCTGCCGAGGCCGGATTTGAGTTGGGTGGGCAGCTGAACCTTTTCTGCTCCTGGGGCAACTGATAAAGTTTAGGCATGCGATTTTTACCCATCTTTTGGATTCTGTGCGTGGCGCCACTGTTGGCCGAGGATTTCTGGAAGACCAAACCGTATACGGAATGGAACGAGAAAGAGCTTAAGAAGCTGCTGACCAATTCGCCGTGGGCGAAGGAGGTGACGGCGGTGTTGCCCGGTGGTGGCGGTGGCGGCGGAACGGGCGGTGGCGGCGGACGTGGCGGGCGCGGTGGTGGTGGCGGACGTGGCGGCGGCGGGGCCGGCGGTGGTGGTGGCATGGACGTCGAAACGATGGGCGGGGGAGCGGGCGCGAATGTCGGCGGGGGAGGACCTGTGGGAGGCGGCGGAGGAGGGTCGGCACCGGCGGTGACGGCGAAAGTGCGGTGGCAGACGGCGATGCCGGTGAAGCAGGCGCTGGTGAAGATGAAGTATGGCGCCGAGGCGGCTACGTCGACACAGGCGCAGCAGGTGTTGACGGCGAAGAACGATATCTACGTTGTGGTTCTGGAAGGGTTGCCGCAGCGGATGGCGCAGATGGGCGGGGCGAAATTGCAGGAGAATTTGAAGAAATCGACGGTATTGAAGCACGGGGACAAGACGCCGATTTCGCCGGCGCAGGTAGAGATTGGCGTTGCCGATAAGCAGATCCTGATTTACTTTGCGTTCCCGAAGACGGATGAGGTTGTGCTGGAAGACAAAGACGTGGAGTTTGTGTCGAAGGTGGGGCCGGCGGAATTCCGGAAGAAGTTCAAGCTGGCGGATATGGTGGTGGACGGGAAGTTGACCTTGTAATATGCGATTTTGTCTAGGGATTTTGGCGTGTGTGGCGGCCTACGGGCAGATCAACTCTGTCCCGTTGCCGGA
>CANIFK010000224.1 GCA_947466555.1 Acidobacteriota bacterium
AACGCCAGGAACGGCGTTGGGATTGGCGCGTTTCGGCAATTCGAACGCGATGAACGCGCGGGAGGCGGGGCTGCAGCAGTTGTTGACGTTCGATACCGGGATGCAGATGATCGGGGCTGCGAGCGGCGTGATGACCTCGGCGGTGCGGGGGGCGCAGGCGATTAACGCAGCGCTGGCGAGCGGGGCGCCGTTGACCACGGTTTTCCCGCAGACGGGTTTGGGCCGTCAATTGCAACAAGTAGCGATAGTGATGCGAGTACGCGGTGCCCTGGGGATGAACAAGCAGATTTTCTTCTGCGGGATGGGCGGATTCGACAATCATAGCGAGCAGTTGCCGACACACGACAATCTAATGGGACAGTTAGATGCGGCGCTGGGGGCGTTTTACACGTCGCTGGAGACGGACCTCCAGCTCGCGAATGAGACTACGATTTTCACGGAGAGTGAGTTTGGCCGCACGGGGAATCCGTCCAGTTCCAATGGATCGGACCACGCGTGGGGCAGCCATCACTTCGTCCTTGGCGGATCGGTGAAGGGCGGCGAGGCGTACGGGACTTTCCCGGTCCATGCTTTGCGCGGCCCGGATGATGCCGGTAGCCGGGGGTTGTGGATTCCGAGCACGGGGTTAGACCAATACGCGGCTACGATGGGCGCGTGGTTCGGCCTGGGTGCTGGGGATTTGAATACGGTATTTCCTAACCTGCGCAATTTCACGAATCCGAATATCGGGTTTATGCGGTAGGGAGGGGACCACTCGCCTGCGGCGGGTGGTTGGAGCAGGGGCGGGGCAAGGACGCTCCGCTTGCTTCGCAAGTTTTTGCCCGCCGGGGCTGGTTGAAGGATTCGGCCAGCCGCGGATTGGGCAAGCCATGACGCCGCGCATCCGGGAGGTTGCGCGGCCCTTTTTTTTGGCAGGTGGCAAGGCTTGGGGATGAGAGACTAGAGGGTGATGCAAGAGGCCCAACAGCGGCGAACGCTGACTTTCGTTTTTCTGACCGTATTCCTGGATTTGCTGGGCGCCGGGATTCTGATTCCGATCATGCCATACCTGGTGCGGCAGTTCCGGTCCGATGCGTTTACGGTGGGTATGCTGGCGGTGTCGTTTTCGCTGGCGCAGTTCGTGGCGGCGCCGGTGCTGGGGGCGCTGAGCGATCGGGTGGGGCGGCGGCCGGTGCTGCTGTTTTCCATCGTCGGGTCGGCGCTTGGGTATTTCCTGTTCGGCTGGGCCGGGTCGCTGTGGGTGATGTTCCTGGCGCGGATTGTGGACGGGGCGACGGGCGGGAATATTTCCACCGCGATGGCGGCGATCGCCGATTCCAGTAAGCCGGAAGACCGCGCGAAGAACTTCGGGTTGATCGGCATGGCGTTCGGGCTGGGGTTCATCATCGGCCCGGCGCTGGGCGGGCTGTTGAGCAAGATCAGCATTCAGGCGCCGGCGTATGGGGCCGGGTGCATTGGCCTGGTGACGGCGACGTTTGGATACTTCATGTTCCCGGAGACTTTGCCGGCTGAGCGCCGGAAGACGGGCCTGATCACGGCGGCGGAGGCGAATCCGCTGCGGTCGGTGGCCGGGGCGCTGGGGCGGCGGGAGATCCGGATGTTCCTGCTGGCGTTGTTCTTTTTGAACTTTGCGTTCGCGGCTTTGCAGACGAATTTTTCGAACTACACGATTGAGCGGTTCCAGTTCGGGCCGGACGATAACGCCTGGGTGTTTGCGTTTATCGGGTTGCTGGCGGCGCTGATGCAGGGCTTCGTGGTGCGGAAGTTGATCCCCATTCTGGGCGAGCGGACGATGGCGATTCAGGGGTTCGTGTTGTTCTTCGCGGGGTTCCTGCTGGTGGCGTTCGCGCCGGCGGCGGTGTGGCTGTTCCCCGGGGTGGCGTTGATCGCTGTGGGGAGTTCGTTCACAAATCCGACGTTAAACGCGATGATTTCGCAGCGATCGGCGGCGAATGAGCAGGGGAGTATTTTGGGTACAACGCAGAGCGTATTGAGCCTGACGCGGGTGGCGGGGCCGGCGTGGGCTGGCTTCGTTTTCGACAAGTATGGGCCTAGTTCGCCGTATTGGACGGGCGCGGTGGTGATTGCCTTGGCGCTATTTCTAGCGCTGCCGGACCTGCGATCGACGCAGGAGAATGCGCGGTAAATGCCAGTGAGGGAAATCCCGAATCGTTTAGGGACGCCAGTTCGCGTTAAAATGGAAAGGCGATGAGCATGCTCTCTCAGCGGCTTCAGGTCGGGGTCGCGCAGAAGCAGATCCTGACACCGGGCCTCGTCCAATTAGTGTCGGTGCTGCAACTCAACCGGCTGGAGCTGCGCGAGAAAATTGTCCAGGAGATTGCCGAGAATCCGGTGTTAGAGGAAAGCCTCGACGCGGCGGATGAAATTACGGCGGAAGAGCTCCAGAACATTCTCGAACGGGAACGCGTGTCTGATCCGTCGGACCAGGGAATTCTGGACGTGGCGGCTTCGCCGGCGCAGTACGAGGCGGAAGCGGACCGGATTGAGATGGCGTCGGAGAACGCCGGGGTGGTGGAAGTCTCCGATGGCGCGCCGGCAGACCCGGTGTCGACGACGGCCGATCCGTTTGACGAGATCGACTTCGACAACTACTTCCAGGAGTACCTGGAGCCGGGGTTTAAGAGCCCTGCCGGGGAGACGACGGAGAAGCCGAGCTGGGAGACGTTTGTCAGTTCGCCGGTGACGTTGCCGGATCTGCTGCGGCAGCAGTTGAGCCTGCTGGTGATGCCGGAAGAGGTTCGCGACGCGGCGGACACGATCATCGGCAATCTGGACGATAACGGATATCTGGTGGCGGCGTTGGACGAGATTGCGACCTACGGGGAGCACTCGCTGGACGATACGGAGAAGGCGCTGGAAGAGATTCAGGCGCTGGAGCCGTCGGGCGTCGGGGCGCGGGATGTGCGCGAGTGCCTGATGCTGCAGGTGGAGAGCCGCGGCGGCGTGGGTGGCGTGGCGTGGCAGATCCTGGACAAGCACATGAAGCTGCTGGAGATGAAGCAGTGGAAAGAGCTGGGCCGGGTGCTGGGCCGGCCGCTGGAGCATATCGAGATTGCGATTGATATGATCCGGCATCTGGATCCGAAGCCGGGGCTGCGCTATTCGGGCGCGGGGGCGCGGGTGGTGGAGCCGGATGTTTACATCATCAAAGACAGCGACAACTACATTATCGAGTTGAACGACGACGATTTGCCGCAGCTGCGGTTGAATCGGGAGTATTTGAAGATGTTGGATCGGGACAAAGAACCCGATAAGGATGTTAGGAACTACGTAAAAGAGCGATTCAGCTCGGCCGCGATGCTGATAAAGAATATTGAGCAGCGGAAGCACACTATCATGCGCGTATGCCAGTGCGTCGTCGATCGGCAGAAGGAGTTTCTGGATCTGGGGATCCAGCAGCTGCGGCCGATGATGATCAAGGAGGTGGCCGAGGAGATCGGCGTGCACGCCTCCACGGTAAGCCGGGCAGTTGCCGGCAAGTACGTGCATACGCCGCAGGGCGTTTTCGAACTGCGTTTCTTCTTCTCGGAGGCCGTACAGGGTCCTTCGGGTAGCAGCACCCCTCTCTTGGTTCTCAAGCAGAAGGTGAAGAAGATCATCGACGAAGAGGATCCCAAAAAGCCGTTAACCGATGAGCAGATTACTGCCCGGTTGCAGCAGGAGGGGTTCGAGGTGACTCGGCGGACTGTCGCGAAGTATCGCGAAGACCTGAAAATCCCGTCGACCCACCAGCGGCGCGTCAAAAACTAAACTAAGAGACACGCGCGAGGAGCATATGATGAAAGTAACCTATACCGGCGGCAATGGCGAATTTAGCGCCGCCGAGAAGACTCGCCTGGAGACGAAGCTTGCCAAGCTTGGCAAGATGATCGACAAGAAAGGGGAGAAGGAAGCGCACGTGATTCTGACCGCGGAAAAACGCGGGAAGAAAGCGGAGATCACGGTGAACTACCTGCACCACAGCTTTGCTGGCGCGGGCAGCGGTCCGGCGTATCTTCCCGCAGTCGCGGCGGCGCTGGCGAAGTTAGAGAAGCAGATTCTGAAAGTTACCGCGAAGTTACGCGACGGGAAGCGGAACGGCGTGAAGCCGGCCGTGGTTGCGGCGGCGGCGGCGGCGAAGACGGTTCCTGTGGCGACCGGCCCGAAACTGTTTGAAGCCAAGGTCAGCAAGAAGCCGATGACGGTGGACGAAGCGGTGGCGGTTTCGCAGCGCAAGAAGGTGAACTACGTGGCCTTCCGCGACGCTGACACCAACGGCATCAGCATTGTGATTCAGCGGCCCGACGGCAGCTATGATGTGGTTCGTGCCTAATGTCGACCGCGCGGCCGAAAACTGCGGGGGCTGAGCTCGTTATCATCACCGGCCTGAGCGGTTCCGGAAAAGGAACCGTGCTCAAGAGCCTGGAGGATTTGGGTTACTACTCGGTGGACAATCTGCCGATGGACCTGATCCCCAAGTTCGCCGAATTGACGGGCTCGAGTCCGCAGATTTCGAATGCGGCGCTGGTTGTGGATATTCGCGAAGGGGGAGCGCTGCAGCGCTTCCCCGCGATATTCAAACAAGTTCAGAAGCAGTTGCGATGCCGGCTGATTTACCTGGAAGCCGATGACGCGACGATTGTGCGGCGGTTCAGCGAGACGCGGCGCCCGCATCCGTTGAAGGGCGCGGAGCGGTCGGTTGCGACGAGCGTGAAGGAAGAGCGGCAGCTGATTGAGCCGATCAAGCAGCTGGCCGATCTGGTCATCAACACGTCGCGGTTCAACGTGCATGAGCTGCGGGAGTTTATCGGGGAACGCTTTGGGGCGACGCGGGATGAATCCGGTGTCTTGATTTACGTCACCAGTTTCGGCTTCCGGCATGGCGTGCCGACGGATTCCGACTTAGTCTTCGACGTGCGGTTTCTGCCGAATCCGAATTACATCCCGGAGTATAAGCGCCTGACGGGCAAGAATCCGAAAGTGGCCGAGTACATCCGGTCGTTTCCGCAGACGCAGGACTTCATGACTAAGATCACGGACTTACTGACGTTTTTGCTGCCGCACTATATTGAAGAGGGGAAAAGTTACTTAACCATTTCCTTCGGCTGTACGGGCGGGCACCATCGCAGCGTGATGATGGCCGAGGAGATGCGGAAGCGGTTGCGGAAGGCCGGGTATAACGTCAAAGGGCTGCACAGGGACATTCAGAAGGGTTAGTTGTTGAGCGCCGCTTTGATGTCGCCGCGGGCGTAGGCCAGGCGGGCTAGCGCGATGGACGCTTCGTAGCGGGCGCGGATTTCGGCGTCTTCGGCTTCGGCCAGAGCGCCTTGCGCGGTGACGGTGTCGACGGCGGTGGCGAGTCCGGCTTCGTAGCGGAGGCGGGCGAGTTCCAATACTTTGCGGGCGGCTTCGGCGGAACTGGCGGCGGCTTTCTGGGCGTTTTGCTGGCTGTCGTAGGCGATTTGGGCCTGGGCATTGAGGCGCGTGGCGGCGAGTTGGAGGCGACGGACTTCCTCCTTCGATTGGGCGAGGCGGTGCTGCGCGGCGCGGTAGTCGGCCTCCAGGCGGCCGGAGGTCCAGACGGGAATGTGGAGCGTGGCGCCGACGGTGTAGGTGGACGTCGAGCGGTCCGGGCCGGCGCCGGCGAGACCGAAGTCCCCGGAGGCGGTGAGCTGGGGCCAGCGTTCGCGGCGTATGCGTTCGGCTTCCTGCTCGGCGATTTTGACCCGCTGTTCGGCGGCGCGGATATCGGCGCGGGTTCCTTCGGGGGCGAGTTTCAGGCGGGGTTCGACCAGCTCGCCGTCAACGGGGCCGCCGAGGAGTTCGGCCAACGCGGGGCGGATGAGGTTCAGTTCCTGTTCGGCGGCGATGACGGCCAGCTGTTCGGACTCGCGCTGTTGGCGGTTGCGGGCAAGATCGAGCTGACTGGCGGAGCCGGCCTTCTCCTTTTCGGTGACCTGCGCGAGCAGCGCTTCGGCGACCTTGAGCCGCGCCTGGGCGGCCTTCACACGGCTCTGGGCCTGGAAGGTTTGGAGGTAGAGCGTCATGACGGCGGCCTGGGTTTCTTCGCGGGCCTGATCGATGTCGAGCTTGGCGGCGGCGGTTTGCAGGCGGCTGGAGCGGATGGCGGAGAGCAGGGAGAAATCGAGCACTTTCTGCGTCACCACCGGGCGGGCGTTGAAGGTGCGGTAGGGGCCGATGCGGTCCGAGAGGCCGGGGAAGGCGAGGCCGATGCCCTGGAGATTTTGGGTTTGATAGGTGCCGCCGATGACGATGTTGGCCTGCGGGAGATAGTTGGCTTTGGTGGAGACGGCCTGGGCTTCGCGCTCCATGGCACGGAGGCGAGCGACCTGGACGCCGGGGTTCTGGCGGGCGGCGAGGTCGAGGGCGGATTCGAGGGTCAACGTCTGTCCCGCGCACAGACACACGAATAGCGGGGCGATCCAGAGGGGACGCATTTGGGTGGTTACCTTTCGTTATTTCTGGTAGCTATTTCTGGAGGGTGGCATCGACGCGGAGGCCGATGGGGAGATTGGCGCCGGGATCGAGATCGACGAGGGTTTCGAGGATCTTGGTGTCGACGCGTTCGCTGGGTTCGTCCGTGCGGATGTTCTTCTTGCCGAGGATGCTGCCCACGCGGGAGACGGTGCCGGTGAACGTCTGGTCACCGAAGGCGGCGGCGCGGATCGAGACCTTCTGTCCCACGGCGACGCGGGCGACGTCGGTCTCATCGATATCCACGCGGACGCGGAGGCGGGAGGTGTCGCCGATGACGACGATGGGTCCGTTCATTTGGGTGGAGACGCTTTCGCCGGTGCGCTTGTGCTTGCGGAGGACGACGCCATTGATGGGGCTGACGATGGCGGTTTTGGCGAGTTGCGCCTTGGCCTCGGCCACGCGGGCTTCGGCGCTGGCGACTTCGGCTTCGGCGCGGCGGATGTCCTCTTCGCGGCTGGGGGCGTTGACGAGCGACGCGCGCTGGCGGGTGGCTTCCACGCGGGCCTGGGCGACGTTGAACTCGCGGTCGGCCGTTTCAAATTCGGTGCGGGAGATGGCGCCGCGATCGAGCAGGTACTTGCGGCGGTCGCGCTCGGCGCGGGCCTGTTCGAGGACGGCGCGGGCTTCGGTGACGAAGGCGTCGGACTCGCGACGCTCCTGGGTGCGATTGCCGTTGCGGAGCCGCTCCAGTTCGGCCTTTCGCTCGTGAACGGCGGATTCGGCCAGGCGGACGCGGGCGACGAAATCGCCATTGACGAGGGAGGCGATGACCTGGCCGCGGCGGACGGTTTGCCCCTCTTCGACGCTGACGGTGGCTAGTTTGCCATCGAGTTCGGTGCCAATGGCCACCTCTTCACTGACGGGTTCGACGCGGCCGGGGGCCACGACGGCGCGAGGCGCGGACGGCGCCGCGGCTGCTTGTGCCACCGAAGGATCCGGCTGGCTATCCATGCCAGGACCGCGAAACAACACCCATGCGGTCACCGCCAAAAAGGTAATTCCTGTCATCCAAACACTGCGTTTCATGCGACTGCCTCCAGATTGTTGCGAACTTCTTCGTGACCGACGCGGCCGTCTTCGATGTGAATGATACGGTCGCAGTACTCTAATACGCGGGGATCGTGGGTGACGATGACCACGGCCCGATTCTTGTTTCTCGCCAGGCCCGACATGATTTCGAGGACGTTGCGGCCGCTGACGGAATCGAGCGCGGCGGTGGGTTCGTCTGCGAGGATGATTTGGGGATCGCCGGCCAGGGCGCGGGCGATGGCGACGCGCTGTTTCTGGCCGCCGCTGAGATCGGACGGGTAGGACTTCAACTTGCTGCCGAGGCCTACGGATTCGAGCAGTTCTTTGG
>CANIFK010000225.1 GCA_947466555.1 Acidobacteriota bacterium
GGGCGTACCAGGCTTGCATGAGCGGCCCGGTGGTGGAGAGCAGGAAATACGGCAGGCCGATGGTGGCGGCGAGGAGGCCGAGGATGAGCAGGGCTGGATTTTCCGCGCCCTGCGGCTTCCAGGCGACGCCGGGGATGATGGGCAGGGCGAGCAGACTGGCCACCAGCAGGCCGATGTGCGTTTGCGACTGGCGCTTGGAGGGCAGCTTGTCGTAGAGCACGTGGGCGTAGGTGTAGCCGCCCAGCAGGGCGGCCTGGAAGAACAGCATGCAGGTGTTCCAGACGGCGGCTGAGCCGCCGAACCAGGGGAGGATTATTTTGGCGATAATCGGCTGAACCTGAAACAACAGGAACGAAGACAGGAAGATGGTGAGTGCGTAAAGAGCCATCGGGCGGTGTCGTTATCTTCGCACGATAGCGAACAAATTAGAGAATGCGTCGGTCCATTCGCGGAAGCCGGGCGTGGGTTCGATGAGCTTGGAATCGGCGCGCAACTCCGGGGTGGCGGCGTAGCGTTCGGGGCTCATGACGAGGGCGTAGTGGGAGATGAAGCACTCTTCGTCGCCTTCGAAGGGTTGGTCGTCAACCTCGATGGCGATTTTGCCGAGGCGCTTGGCGGCGGAGGCTACGACGGGGCGGAGGTCGAGGTAGTTGTTGGTGATGTTGACGACCAGGATGGCGTCGCGTTTGAGGTGACGCTCGTAGAGGTCGAAGGCCTCGCGGGTGACGAGGTGGACGGGGATGGAGTCGCCGGAGAAGGCGTCCATGAAGAGGAGGTCGAAGTTCTGCGGGGCGTCGCGTTCGAGCGAAAGGCGCCCGTCACCGAGGACTTCGGTGATTTTGGCGGGCGTTTCGGTCATGAAGGTGAAGTTCTTCTTGGCGATGTCGAAGACCTGCGGATTGATTTCGTAGAGGCGGTAGTCGTCCTCTTTGCGGCCGTAACCGAGGAGCGCACCGCAGCCGAGGCCGAGAATGCCGACCTTGCGCGGGACGCCTTCGGTGCGGGCGAGCGAGGCGCGGCCGGCGCCGGACTGCTTGCAGAAGTAGCTGGACGGGATCATGCGGCGGGCGGGGTCGAGGAGTTGTTGGCCGTGGTTGATCTGGCCGTGGACGAGCTGGCGGGCGGCGCCGGACTGGCCGACTTCACCGTAGACGGTGACGTGGAGGTGGCCGTAGAAGTTGCGGACGGCGAGTTCGACACCGCCGATTTCCTCCTTCTTGATCTTTACCTGCCAGGCGCCATACGCGCCGAGGGCGATGAGCATGGCCAGCAGCACCAGTTTTTGGCGCGGGGTGGAGAGGCCTTCGCGGGCGATGACGACGACGGCGAGCGCGCCGCAGAGCCAGAGGCCGATGTTCAATTCGTAATAGGCATTGAAGAGCACCGGGGCGATGAAGCCGACGAAGAGGCCGCCGAGCGCGCCGCCGAGCGAGAGTGAAACGAAGTAGCCCGTCAGGTAGCGGGGCGCGGGTTTGAGCGCGGACAGTTCGCCGTGGCAGACCATGCAGCAGGTGAAGAGCACGGCGGCGGACATGGCGATGTTTTCGGCGACGTTGAGCGACCAGTCTTCGCGGTCGAGCAATTTGGCGAAGAAGTAGAGCGCGGCGATGAGGGCCGGCATGAAGACGATGCGGCGGTAGGCCTTGGAGGTTTCAAAGCAGAGGATGAACGTGAGCAGGTAGACGGCCAACGGGATTACCCAGAGAAAGGGGATGGCGGCGACGTCCTGCGTCATATGCGTGGTGACGCCGAGCAGGAGGACGGAGGCGCAGGCGGCGAGCGAGACCCAGAGCACGCGGAGGCCGAAGGTGGGCGCGGGGGCGGGTTCGGCATCGGCGGCGTCGGTGTGGGGTGTATCGGCGGCAGCGAATTTCCAGGCGACCAGGCCGGCGAGCACGATGAACAGCGCGTAGGCGCCGGACCAGACCCAGGCTTGTTGCGGGACGCTTAAGTTCGGTTCGACGAGCACGGGGTAGGTGAGCAGGGCGGCGAGGGAGGCGGCGTTGGAGAGCGCGAAGAGGCGCCAGGGGATGCCGGTTTTGGTTTCGCGGACGTACCAGGCCTGCATGAGCGGGCTGGTGGTGGAGAGCAGGAAATAGGGCAGGCCGATGGTGGTGGCGAGCAGGCCGAGGATGCGGAAGATGGGATCTTCGGCGCCGGTGGGTTTCCAGGTGACGGAGGGGAGGATGGGGAGGGAGAGGAGGCTGAGGCCGAGGAGGGCGAGGTGGACCTGGCGCTGGCGTTTGGCGGGTTGGGCCTGGAGCCAGTGGGCGTAGGTGTAGCCGCCGAGCAGGGCGGCCTGGAAGAACAGCATGCAGGTGTTCCAGACGCCGGCGGCGCCGCCGAACCAGGGGAGGATGGCTTTACTGATAACCGGCTGGACCTGGAAGAGGAGGAACGCCGAAACGAAAATGGTGAGTGCGAAGAGTAGCATCTATTTCCAACTCGTCATCGCCCGGAAAACGGGCTCTGCCCTTTCTGCTGTGAACACGTAACAGGTACTGGAAGCGCGGGCGAGCAGACGGTTCTGCTCATCACGGACATCGCACTCTACCAGACCTGTGGTCCGGCTGCGGTTGATGACGCGGGCTTCGGCGGTGATGCGACCGGCGCTGACGGGGCGCAGGTAATTAATTTTTAGTTCTAATGTTGTCATAGCCTCGCCGTCGGCGAGGGAACTGAAGAAGGCGACGCCCATGGCGTGGTCGGCGATGTCGCAATAGACGCCGCCGTGGAGAGTGCCGGCGGGGTTGTGAACAGCGGGCGTAACGGCCATGGATACGCGTGCGAGGCCCGGTTCGAAGTGATCCATGGTCATTCCGAGGGTGGCGGTGACGCCAAATGGGCCGGTGGCGGAGAGGCGTTCGCGGTAGAGGTCGTGGAGTTTGGCCATTTGAAGGGGAAAATGGCTATGGTAGCCTAAAGTTTCTACGTTGTTCTCGACTGAGGCCCGTTGCCGTCCAAAGTCAGCGAAGCGTTTACCCTCCGAACCTACCCTTATCGGGAAGCCGATCTTGTCGTGAGTTTCCTCACCAGAGACCAGGGAAGGCTGCGGGGAATCGCGCGGAGCGCAAGGCGGCAGAAGAATTCCTTCGGGTCCGGTTTGGAGCGACTCTCTCTGGTGCAGATGAATTATTACCAGAAAGAGAATGTAGAACTGGTGCGGCTGAATAGTTGTGATTTAGTACAAAGCCAGTTCAGTCTAGCCAGCGATTATCCTTCCGGCGTGGCGCTCGACTACATCGCCGAACTTAGTGAACAGTTGTTGCCCTCCCACGAACCAAACGAAAAATACTTTCGCCTGCTCGGCTCGGTCCTGGACCAGCTCCGCGGCAAGCAGGGCGTATGGTTGCCGATTACCTACTTCTCGCTATGGGCGGTGCGGCTGTCGGGGTTCCTGGAAGAGATGCGGATCGAAGATGAATCACTCGCAATCGCCAAGGACATGCTGACGAAACCGGTAAGCCAAATGGACGCCCGGGCGTGGACGAAAGAGACGGCGCAGGATCTGCGGCGGGCGTTGATTCATTCCGTGGAAATGCACATCGAGCGGCGTCTGATGACCGCGCGGGTATTGGAGACGTTGTAAGCGCGCTATGGATACGTTTCAAGAGACAGTTTTTAAGCTGAAGAAATATTGGGCCGACCGGGGCTGCATTATTCAGGAGCCCTACGACACGGAAGTGGGCGCGGGCACGATGGCGCCGGAGACGTTTCTCCGGGTGCTGGGGAAGAAGAAGTACAACGTGGCCTACGTGCAGCCCAGCCGGCGTCCCGCCGATGGGCGGTACGGGGACAACCCGAACCGGCTCTATAAGCACATGCAGATGCAGGTGATTCTGAAGCCGACGCCGGCCGATGTGCTGGACCTGTACATGGGGTCGCTGGAAGCCATCGGGATCGACCTGTCCAAGCACGACCTGAAGCTGGAAGAGGACAACTGGGAATCGCCGACGTTGGGCGCCTGGGGCATCGGCTGGCAGGTAATGTTGGACGGCATGGAGATCACGCAGTTTACGTATTTTCAGCAAGTCGGCGGGCTGGACCTGGACCACGTGCCGGCGGAAATTACGTACGGGCTGGAGCGCATTGTTTCGTTCCTGCAGGGGAAGGAAAGCGTCTACGACATTGAGTGGGCGCCGGGGTTCACGTATCGCGACGTGCGGTATTTCGACGAGTTGCAGCAGTCGGTTTATAACTTTGAAATGGCCGACGTGGCGCGGCTGTGGCGCTTGCTGGACGAGTACGAGGCCGAGGCCCAGCGGCTGGTGGATGCGTATCGGGCCGAAGGTTTGGCCGATGCCGATAAGCGGCGGTTCCCGCTGCTGTCGGCCTACGACAATGTGTTGAAGTGTTCGAACCTTTTCAATCTGCTGGATGCCCGGGGCGCGATTAGCGTCACGGAGCGCGTGGGTGTGATTGGGCGGGTTCGCAAACTGGCGGTGGGCGTGGCGCAGGCGTTTCAGGATCAAGAGCAGTATCGGGAGGTGGCGTAAATGTTGCCATTCCTGTTGGAAATCGGGACGGAAGAGATTCCGGATTGGATGATTCCTTCGGCGCTGGAGTTTTTGCGTTCGAAGTTCCCGGGTGAGAATGTGCGCGTGGATGGCACGGGGCGCCGGTTGGTGCTGCGGGCTGATGTGGCGGCGCGGTCGGCCGATCGGGAAGAGGTCGTGACGGGGCCGCCGGCTTCGGTGACCGGCAAGGCGCTGGACGGGTTCTGCGCGAAGCAGGGCGTGACGGCGGCGGAGTTGAGCGTCATCGAAACGGCCAAGGGCAAGTACTGGTCGTTCACGCGGAAGATTGCCGGGCGCGATGCGGCGGAGACGCTGCGGGAAGAGATCCCGGCGTTGATCACGTCGATTCCGTGGCCGAAGACGATGTACTGGCCGTCGATGGGCGGGCCGCGGTTCATTCGTCCGGTGCGCTGGATTGTGGCGCTGTTGGGCGCGGATGTGGTGCCGTTTGAATGCTGCGGCGTGACGTCGGGCAACACGACCATGGGCCATCGCCGTTTGGGCGCGCGTGGGCCATTGGCGGTGACTGTTTCCGATTACGAGCAGGTGCTGCGCGAGAATTTTGTGATCGTGAGCGCGGCTGAGCGGCGCGCGAAGATTGAGGCCGAAGTGGCTGCCGTGGCGGGCGCGCGCGGGTTGCAGGCGAAGGCCGACGCGAAGCTGTTGGAGGTGTTGACCTACATCACCGAATACCCGACGGCGATTCTGGGCTCGTTCGATGCGTCGTACCTGACGCTGCCTTCCGAGGTGCTGGTGATGGTGATGCGTCACCACCAGAAATACTTCTCCGTGGAGACGGCCGAGGGCGAATTGGCGCCGCACTTCATTGCCATCATGAACATTCCGGCCGATCCGGAAGGGCACGTGGTGAACGGCAATGAGCGCGTTCTGCGGGCGCGTTTCAACGACGCGCGGTTCTTCTACGACGTCGATCAGAAGAAGACGCTGGCGGCGCGCGAAGAGGATCTGTCGCATGTGACGTTCCAGGCGAAGGTCGGCAACTATCTGGAGAAGACGGCGCGTGTGGCCGCCCTTGCCGGGCAGTTGGGCGGGCCGGATGCCGAAGCGGCGGCGCACCTTTGCAAGGCCGATTTGACGACGGAGATGGTGAAGGAGTTCACCGATCTGCAGGGCATCGTGGGCGGGCTGTACGCGCGGGCGCAGGGCGTTCCCCGGCCGGTGGCGCAGGCGGTCTACGAACACTACAAGCCGCTGTCGATGGAGGATTCGATCCCGTCGACGTCGGTGGGCCAGGCGCTGAGCGTGGCCGATAAGGTGGACACGCTGCGGTCGTGCTTCGCGGTGGGGATGATTCCCAGCGGGTCGAAGGATCCGTTCGCGTTGCGGCGCGCGTCGCAGGGCGTTGTGAAGATTCTGGCTGATGGTGTGTTGACGGTGACGCTGGACGAACTCTGCGCGGGCGATGAAAAGCTGACTGCGTTTTTCCGCGAGCGTGTGGACTACTACTTCCGCGAAGTGCGTGGGTTTGCCTACGACGAAGTGAACGCGGTGATGGCGGCCGGCTACGGTAATCTGCCGGACGCGCTGGCGCGGTTGGACGCAGTGAAAGCGGTGCGGCCGACGGCCGATTTCGAACCGCTGGCGGCGGCGTTCAAACGCATCAAGAACATTTTGAAACAGGCTGGCGACGTGGCCGCCGGCGCGCCGGACGCGGCGTTGTACACCGAACAGGAAGCGGCGTTGGCGGCAGCCACCGAGGCGACCGATGTGGCCACGGGAACGTACTCCGAACGGCTGGCGCGTGTGGCGCTGTTGCGTCCGGCCGTCGATGCGTTCTTCGACAAAGTTCTCGTAAACGACCCGGATCCGAAGGTGCGTGAAAACCGCCTGCGGCTCTTAACCAATCTCATCAATAAGTTCTCTTCGATCGCTGATTTTTCAGAGATCGTAACGAATTGATTTAACCCCCCCTCAAACAGGAGCATCTGGATGAAGAAATACGTTTACAATTTCGGCGGTGGTAAGGCCGACGGTAACGGAAAAATGAAGGACATCCTGGGCGGCAAAGGCGCTGGCCTGGCGGAAATGACCACCGCCGGCGTGCCCGTCCCCCCCGGATTCACGGTGTCCACGGAAGTCTGCAACATCTACTTCGAAAACAATCAGCACGTTCCCGCTGAGATCGAAGAGCAGGTGGACAAGGCGCTGGCGAAGCTCGAAAAGACCTTCGGCAAGAAGCTGGGCGACGCCAAGAACCCGCTGCTGTTGAGCGTGCGGTCGGGCGCGAAGTTCTCCATGCCGGGCATGATGAACACCATCTTGAACCTGGGCATCAACGACGAAACCGTCGCTGGTCTCGCGGCCAAGACGGGCAACGAATGGTTCGCCTTCGATTGCTATCGCCGCTTCCTGCAGATGTTCGGCGAAGTGGCCGTCGATATTCACATGGAGAAGTTCAACCATGTGTTCGACGCGCAGAAGGCCAAGCGCAAGACCAAGCTCGATACCGACCTGACGGTGGAAGACCTGAAGGCGATCGTCGAAGCGTACAAGAAGATCTACGTGAAGGAATCGGGTTCGCCGTTCCCGCAGGACACCAAGATTCAGCTGAAGCTGGCGCGTAACGCCGTGTTCAGAAGCTGGTGGAACGAGAAGGCCGCCTACTACCGGAAGATGGAAAAGATTCCGGATTCGATCGGTACCGGCGTCACCGTGCAGGCGATGGTGTTCGGCAACATGGGCAACTCGTCGGCGACGGGCGTGGGCTTCACGCGCGACCCCGGCAACGGCGACAAGATTTTCTACGGCGAATTCCTCGTCAACGCCCAGGGCGAAGACGTGGTGGCCGGCATCCGTACGCCGGAGCCGATTACCGATCTTGAAGTGATCATGCCCGCGGCCTACAAGCAGCTGTTTGAAACCACGCAGATGCTTGAGAAGCACTACAAGGACATGCAGGACTTCGAGTTCACCGTCGAAGAAGGCACGCTGTACATGCTGCAGACCCGCAATGGTAAGCGCACGGGTCCGGCCGCTGTGAAGCTCGCTGTCGACATGCACGAAGAAGGCCTGATCACGAAGAAGGAAGCCGTGATGCGCGTGGCTCCTTCGCAGCTCGATCAGCTGCTGCACCCGGTGTTCGACACCGCATCGCTGAAGACGCTGACGCTGCTCTCGACCGGTATCGCCGCTTCGCCCGGCGCCGCTGTGGGCCGTGTGACGTTCTCCGCCGAAGACGCTGTGGAAGGCGCGAAGAAGTCGCCCGTCCTGTTGCTCCGCAAGGAAACCACGCCGAACGACATCGCCGGCATGGACGCCGCCAAAGGCATCTTGACCGCCATCGGTGGTAAGAGCTCGCAC
>CANIFK010000226.1 GCA_947466555.1 Acidobacteriota bacterium
GAAGGCCTACTGCTCAACACCCGCATGGTGCAGGGCACGTTCGACGACCGCAATCCCGCCACCGTTTCCACCTGGCAATACCCCGACACCAAGACCTGGGACCCCGCCCGCAACACCCGCGCATTCGTCGCCGCCATGCCCGAGTGGCGTAAGCACGGCGTGCTCGGCATCACGCTCAACATGCAGGGCGGCAACCCGCGCGGCTACGCGCCGCAGCAACCCTGGAACACCGGCGCCTTCACACCGCGTGGTGAAATCATTCCCGAATATCTGAACCGCCTCCGCGCCATTCTCGACCGCGCCGACGAACTCGGCATGGCTCCAATCCTCGGCGTCTTCTACTTCGGCCAGGACCAGGTGCTGGAGGACGACAAAGCCGTCCGCCGCGCACTCAAAAACACAGTGGAATTCGTTCTCTCCCGCGAGTACCGCAACGTACTGCTCGAAGTCGCCAACGAGTGCAACAATCGCAAGTACGATCACGACATCCTGCGCCCCGATCTCATGCCTCTTCTCATCAAAGAGGCCCAATCGATCACCTATCACCGCCGTCGCCTGCCCGTCGGCGTCAGCTTCAACGGCAACCCCCTCCCCCCGCCCGAAATCACTCAGCTCTCTGACTTCGTCCTCCTCCATGGCAACGGCGTCAAAGACCCCGCCCGCATTGGCCAAATGGTCCGCGCCGTCCGCAAGCAGGAAGGCTACAAACCCAAGCCGATCCTCTTCAACGAAGACGATCACTTCGACTTCGACAAGCCCGCCAACAACTACGTCGCCGCCATCGCCGAATATGCCAGTTGGGGCCTTCTCGACATCGAAGGCTACCAATCGGTCCCCGTCAACTGGGGCATCGACACCGACCGCAAGCGCGCGTATTTTCAACTCACCAAGGAGATCACCGGATCATGACTGAACTCGAAGACATTCGCCAGGGCGTCCTCCGCTTCCGCAAAAAAGTGTTCCCCATCCGTCGCGCGATTTACGCGGAACTCGCCCACCATCAGGACCCGCAGGTCCTCTTCATCACCTGCATCGACTCCCGTGTCGACCCCGCCGAACTCTGCGATGCCGACCCCGGCGACATGTTCGCCGAACGCACGCCCGGCAACCTCGTGCCTATCTACAGCGAGAACCGCTCCGGCATCTCCGCCAGCCTGGAATATGCGGTGACGGCGCTAAAAGTCACCGACATCATCATCTGCGGCCACTCCGACTGCGGCGCGTTGAAGGCGCTGCTCACTCCCGAAAAACTGGAAGCCCTGCCCGCCGTCGAGCGCTGGCTGCATTACGCCGACGAAGCCATCGACGCCGTCAACACGCTCTACCCCAACGCCCCGCCCGCCGAAAAGCTCCACCACCTCTGCCAGCAAAACGTCATCGCCCAACTGGCCCATATGCAAACGCACCCCTGCATTCAGCGGCGCCTCGAAGAAGGCAACCTCCGCCTGCACGGCTGGGTCTATGAAATCCATACGGGCGAAGTGCACCGCTACGATCCGGAAACAAAAGCCTTCGCCCTCTGGCCGGACTGACGAACTACGTTCGCCAGTCGAGAATAATCTTCCCCGACGCTCCGCTCGCCATCAACTCAAACCCCTCCAAGAACCGCTCCGCCGGGAACCGGTGCGTGATTACCGGTTTGATATCCAACCCCGATTGCAGCATCACCGTCATCTTGTACCAGGTCTCGTACATCTCGCGGCCGTAGATGCCCTTGATCGTCAGCATATTGAAGATCACGGTGTTCCAATCGATCGCCATCTCCCCGCCCGCCGGAATGCCCAGCATGGCGATCTTCGCCCCGTGCGCCATATTCGCCAGCATGTCGCGAAACGCGTGCGGATTGCCCGACATCTCCAACCCCACGTCGAAGCCTTCCTTCATGCCCAACTCGTGCTGCACGTCCTTCAGCGACTGCTTGCTCACATCCACCGCCAGCGTCACGCCCAGCTTCCGCGCCAGCTCCAGCCGGTACGGATTCACGTCGGTGATCACCGTGTACCGCGCCCCGGCATGCACCGCCACCGCCGCGGCCATAATGCCGATCGGCCCGGCGCCCGTCACCAGCACGTCTTCGCCCAGCACCGGGAAGGACAGCGCCGTATGCACCGCGTTGCCAAAGGGATCGAAGATCCCTGCCACGTCGCGATCAATCTTGTCGTCGTGATGCCACACGTTTGTCATCGGCAGCACGATGTAATCGGCGAAACATCCCGGCCGGTTCACACCCACGCCGCTCGTATGCGCGCACAGGTGCCGCCGCCCCGCCAGGCAGTTCCGGCACAGCCCGCACGTCACATGCCCCTCGCCGCTCACCAACATGCCCGGCGTAAAGTCGCGCACGTTGGAACCCACGTCGACAATCTCGCCCACAAACTCGTGGCCAATCACCATCGGCACGGGAATGGTCTTCGCCGCCCAGGCGTCCCACTTATAGATGTGGACATCGGTCCCGCAAATGGACGCGCGGTCCACGCGAATCTTCACATCGTTGATGCCCATTTCGGGAAGGGGCACCTCTTCCATCCACAACCCCGGGGTGGCCTCGCGCTTGACGAGAGCCTTCATAGTCGCCATGCCCCTATGGTACGCCGCTACTTCACAAACTGCATGTCTCCAATGTGTGCCAACGGCGCCGTGTGTTGCGCCTCCATCGCCGCCGCCAGCCGCGCCGTCATTGGCGACGAAGCCGCCACATCGCGCGTCTCGCCCGGGTCCGTCTTCAAGTTGAAAACCTGCAACGGCGCCCCCGGCTTCTCTCGCACAGCCTTCCAATCGCCCATTCGCACAGCCATCCCAAACTCCGGCCGCAACGTCTTCGTCGCCGCCACCCAGCGATGGTCTTCCCACACCATCACCCGCTCCGCCGGCTTCTTCATCGATTCGAGAATCGAGACTCCATCCCCGTACGCCTTCGTCTTCCCATCCACCGCCTGCATCACCGTCGCGAACACATCGGCGAAATAGACCGGCGCTGCCGACACCGCCCCGGCCTTCACCCGCCCCGGCCAGCGCACGATCAACGGAACCCGCAACCCGCCTTCAAACAGCGTCCCCTTCTGCCCGCGCAGCTTCGCCCCGCCCGGCAGCTTCATCGTGCCGAATGTCTCCAGCGAATGACCCTCGCCCGCCACGCCGCCGTTATCGCTGGCGAAGATCACCAGCGTGTCCCGTTCCAACCCGAACTCCCGCAGCATCCCAAGCAACCGCCCGGCGTAACTATCGCCCTGCGTCACCATCGCGGCATACTTCTTTTCGTCTTCGGGCCAATCTTTTCCTTCGTAAGGCGTCACCGTCGGCGTCTGGTACCGCCCATGCGGCACCGTGTAGGTGGCATACAGGAAGAACGGCCGGTCCTTGTTCGCACTCAGAAACGCGAATGACTTCTCCGCAATCAGCTCCGCGCTATATGCCTTCCCGCCCAACGGAACTTTCTTGTCGTTCTCCCACAGGAACTCCGGAAAGTAGGAGTGCGCGTGCACCTGGTGCAGGTAGCCGAAGAACGTGTCGAACCCATGCTTCCACGGAACCCCCGGCGACCCCGCGTCGCCCAGTCCCCACTTGCCGAACCCGCCGCATACATAGCCCTGCTTCTGCAGCCACAGCGGAAACGTCTTGTCCTCCGGGCCAATCGGCGCCGTCCCGGCGTTCGATCGCACCCTTGCGTGCCCGCCGTGCAGGCCGGTCATTAATACACAGCGCGACGGCGCGCACACCGGCCCGCCCGAATAGGCGTCCGTGAATCGGGTCCCTTCGCGCGCCAGCGAGTCGATATGGGGCGTCTGAATTTGTGTCTGCCCGTAGCAGCCGACATCGCCATACCCCAGATCATCCAGAAGGATAAACAGGACATTCGGCTTTTTCGGCGCGGCCATCAACGCGGCGGATGCCGCCAGAAACTCTCTTCGTAGCACTCACCCAGTCTACAGAAACGACGAAAGGCACCCTGACTCCTGGCGCCTTTCATCCCCATCACAACAGGCGGCGCAGAAACTTGTATGCCGCGAATATCGCCATTCTGGCAGGTCCGCGGGGGGCCACGCAAGTCATTCTGTCCCGGCCGAAAAAAAAGCTGCCTCCGCCGCCGCTCGGAATCGGCTAAACTTGTGGGTAGTTCCGCTGGCCCTACCCGGGATACCCCGGCCGGCTAGCCACAGTTTTTCAGTCCAGGTTTCATACGTGATGACGCAGCCGACCTACGGCTTCCAAATCTCGCCCGCCTACTGCCATACAGTCGGCGCCTCCCTCGCGGGCCGTTTCACCGCCCGCGCCCAATCGTCTTTCCTCCCCGGAAGTGTTGCCTTACCCGCAACCGCCGGTGGCTTCAGTTGTACCCCTTTTTCTGCAATTTCCCGCCGTCGCCCGCTACCAGGTAGTGCGGCCCCGGCAGACCGAGAACGTTAGCGGCGGCTCGTCAAGCGCCAGTACAAAAAGATTCAATCGCCGGCCGCGTCCCGTGTTCGCTGCCCTCCCCCAAAGACATGGGGCCGGTTTATTCACAAAATTGTTGCCTATCGACATTTCGCAAATCCCGCTTTGGCCCGCTCCCGGTAGTTTCACACCGCCGGTAGCCCGTCCTGCGCCTTTTGCTCCACCCGGTCGTTTCTTTCGTACTGCTGCTACACCACGCGCCGCCTGCTCCCTAAGGAGAGCATGCGATGAGCAAAGAATTAGTAATTTCCTCCAACCGCCACGAAACAAAGGTGGCCATACTTGAGGACGATGTCCTCGTAGAGATTTTCTTCCAGCGGGCCAACGAGTACTCCCTCGCCGGCAGCATCCACAAGGGCCGCGTCACCCGCGTGCTCCCCGGCATGCAATCGGCATTCGTGGACCTCGGCCTGGAACGGGACACCTTCTTATATGTCTCGGATTTTGCCGACGATCACTCCGATGATCTCGACAAAGTGGGCGACGAAAAGCCTATCCCCGTTGCCGCCCGCCACTCTCGTGAGCGCGACCACGCCCCCTACCGCGCCCCTGCCGCCGAACCGGTGGAAGCCGCTGAACCCGTCGAAGCCGTCGAAGAGGGCGAGGCACCTGCCGCCGCCGCTTCCGAAGGTGCCGCCGCTCCCGCCGCCAATGGCGAAGTACGCCCCTTCCGGGATCGCGATCGGGATCGGGGCCGTGATCGTGGCCGAGGCCGCGACCGTGGCCGCGATCGTGACCGTGGTCGCGGTGGAGACCGTGGCCGTCGCCGTGGCAGTTCCGGACTGCCGGACTCGAAGTATGCCTCCGCCGATGCCCCCGCCGATGTGCCCCCGGTCGTCGACGGTGCCGACGCCCCCGAACTCGCCGCCCCCGCCGCCCAGCCCGATGCTCCGTTCATCGCCCCGCGCGTTGCCGAATTTCTGAGCCCGGAACCGGCCGAACCGGTCTTCCTGCTCCCTGGCGAATCGCTTGCCAAGTACCGCCGCCCGGCCGTTGCCGCCGCGCCGCCCCCGCCGCCGCCTCCTCCGCCCGCCGCTGAGCCGGAACCCGAACCGGAAGCAGAGCCGGAAGCCGCCGCCGTCGTCGAACCCGAACCCGAGCCGGAGCCAGTCGCCGCTGTCGTGATCGCTGCCGAGCCCGAAGCCGCCGAACCCGTCGCCGCCGAGCCGCCCCCGATCCCCGAGCCGCCCCCGGTCGTCGCCGAAGAACCGGTTGCCGAATACATCGATAACTCGTTTGCCAAGATCGCCGACGACATCGACCCCACGGAATTGGAGGACGTTGACGCCATCGACGAAGCTCGCGAAGAGCTTCTGACCGAAGTCGACGAGGACGAAGAAGACGAAGCCGACGCTGCCCAGCGCGCCGCCGAAGAACTCGTGGCCGCCGAAGACGGCGAACCCATTGCCGCCGCCGATGCCGGCGAAGGTGAAGAGGGTGACGAAGGCGAAGACGGCGAAGGTGCCGAAGGCGAAGAGGGTGCCGATGGTGGCCCCGAACCCGCCCGCCAGCCCCACAGCTTGACGGCCGCTCTCCGCGAACGCGATCGTGGCGCCCGCTTCCAGCGTGGCCGCCGTGGCCGCCGCCGCCGTGGCCGTGGCAATGACCGTGAGGACGCCCGCCCCGGTGATCGTCCCGCCATCGCCGCCGCTGCTGGCGCCGCGCCTGCCCTGGCCCCCGAAGGTGCCGTTGAAGCCGCTCCCGTTGAAGAGCGTGCCGCCGAAGCCCGTCCGGAACGCGATCGCGATCGGGACCGGGATCGTGGCGAACGTGGTGAACGCAGTGAGCGCGGCGGAGACCGCGGAGATCGTGGCGACCGTGGCGGAGATCGCGGCGGAGATCGTGGCCCCCGTCCCTCTTTCCGCGACCGTGACCGTACCGAACGTCCCCCGCTCCCGTCGATTACCGACCTGCTCAAGGCCGGCCAGGAAATCCTGGTCCAGATCGCCAAAGAGCCCATCGCCCAGAAGGGCGCCCGCATCACCAGCCACATCGCCCTCCCCGGCCGCTACTGCGTCTACATGCCGACGGTCGATCACAACGGTGTTTCCCGCAAAATCGCCAGCGACGAAGAACGCCTCCGCCTGAAGCGCATTCTCCAGCAGCATCGCCAGGGCATGTCCGGCGGCTTCATCATCCGCACTGCCGGCGAAGGCCAGACCGAAGAGGATATCGCCAACGATATGCAGTTCCTCTACAACCTCTGGCTCGACATCCGCGCCAAGGCCGAAAAGCGCAGCGCGCCGTGCCTCGTGCATCACGATCTCGACATCGTCCAGCGCACCCTCCGCGATCAGGTGTCGTCCGACTTCAAGACCATCTGGCTCGACAACGAAGAGCTCTACGCCAGCACGCTCCAGTTCGTCCAGCGCTTCCAGCCGCAGATGATCAACCGCGTCAAACTCTGGACGCGCCCCGTGCCCATCTTCGATGCCTTCGGCATCACCAATGAGCTCGAAAAGGCGCTCCGGCCCAAGGTGTGGCTCAAGTCCGGCGGCTATATCGTCATCAATCAGACGGAGGCGCTGGTCGCCATCGATATCAACACCGGCAAGTTCGTCGGCAAGTCGAACCGTCTTGAAGACACGATCGTCAAGACGAATACGGAAGCCGTTAAAGAGATCGTGCGCCAGATCCGCCTCCGCGATCTCGGCGGCATCATCGTCGTCGACTTCATCGACATGGATGAGCGCAAGAACCGGCAGAAGGTCATGGCTGCGCTCGAAGACGCCATGCGCGTCGACCGCGCCCCGTACAAGATTCTCCAGTTCAACGACTTTGGCCTCGTGGCCATCACGCGCAAACGCGTGAAGCAGTCGCTCGAACGCACGCTCTGCCAGCCCTGCCCGTACTGCGAAGGCGCGGGTTCGGTGAAGAGCGTCGCCACCGTCATCGGCGAAATTCTCCTGGAAGCCCAGAAGATTTCCAAAGCCGTCGACGACAAGACCGTCGTTCTCCGCGTTCACCCCGAAGTGGCCAAGGTGCTCAAGTCGCACCGCAACCAGCACCTCGAAGAACTCGAGGGCATCTTCGGCCGTCCGGTGCTCGTCACGGGCGACGCGGCTGTTCACATCGAGAAATTCGACCTCGCGTAACCGTTAGGCGTCCCGCCATGCGCTCCTGGAGCCAACTCGCGTTTGTCGCTTGTGCCATCGCGCTGCCCGCGCAGGAACTCTACGTTCATTCGGAGTTCCAGCGCGTCGGCGCCGATGGCAAAGTGGTCGCGGTGGATCGTGTCGACTTCCCTCGCGAGATCCTCTCCCCGGCCCTGGCCCGCAACGGCTTCGCCAGCTACATGCTGACCGCGAACGTCCCGGCCGGCATCGATTATTCATTGGAAATCGGCCAGAATCCGGAGGACACCGTCCGCGTCGTCCTCTACCGCCAACACTAC
>CANIFK010000227.1 GCA_947466555.1 Acidobacteriota bacterium
ATGACCATATTCTCTACCTAGGATCGACAACACAAGAACCGCAGAAAGCACCCAGGGAGTTTCGGTGAACACCACATCAACGAGGCCACACTCATTTCCGCCGCATTTTCCTGTGATCCTGCGGGAAAGCGCAGATGCCCCGTAGTTGAAAAGGAATCCATAAAAGAACCCCGCGCACCACTTTGAAAGCTCCACTCGAACGGCTTTTCTCTGATCAGGTGGACTTAGCATCGACCATTGAGTCCATGACTCCCACAACGAATTGGCCATTGGCCGATGCAGATAAAGCGCCAAACAAATGACAGTCACTATGGCAATTACCCATTGAGCAGTCTGATTGACAGAATACATGTGCATAGATGTATTTGGGTGAAGTTGCTCGATTCTGCGCTAGAGCAAATCAAAGGGCGCGATGATCCCGATAAGCCTGTGACTGACTTGACCTTCGCAGACCAATGCAGGCCTGTCGAAGGTTTGATCAATCAAGTTGTTGATTGGTGTTTGCGGGTCAATCAGATCTGCCTCTTCCGCGATCTGATTCCAGACCATTTCTAACGTCTCTGCAAGCCTAATCTTACGAAGTTTGTCATCCCAGGTAAGATACCGTGATAGCGCCGCATCGGAGATGAGATACCACTTTCCATTATTGACAAATGGCAAATAAGAAAAGGCGTTTTCTAGCATTTGGTGCCGGACCCAGCCGAGCGGATACCATAACTTAGCGACCAACACGCTCTTGACCATGAAGTCAGAAACCACGGGATTTTCAATCATCTGCCGCAAACCATCCTCCAAGACTAGCGCCAACTCTACCGCATGGCTCGTCATGTGACGCGCCGCGGAACCTTGGTGCACCGAGTCGTTCCTGGCGATTCGAACGAGGCGAAACAAGCTGGTGAACGATGTACAAAAATGGGGGTACTGCCGGGCATATGAATCCGCCACGGAGGCGTGGGCAGCGATCGATTTCAGCGCACCTTCATAGGCGTTTAGTCCAATTCCTTGAGGGCAATAATAGCGACCCAAGCGCTCAACGGAATGGATTATCTCCTGATAACCTTCAGAGTCACGAACGGCGACGTCCCGAGCTGCCCTCAAACAATCTATCATTTCAGATGCGACATCACGGCGAATGCCCACACTGCGCCCATTCGGCGTAACGAGCAACCCGGCTTCGCGAGCAGCGCGAGAACCCCGGATGTTCCGAATCTTGTTATGGGACTTCATACGTTATGAGGTATTGCATTCCGATGCTGAAAACGTTCTACTTGGCGGCGTAACGGCTTTTGCACCTCTTGATTGACTTTGCAGCGCCCCCTAACAGAGGAAGTCAACGGTCCGCCGCCAGTCCATGGTACCGAAGCGTGCTTTGCCCGGCAACCACCATCTAGGTTTAGCCACACAACGGAGGCGCCGTCAAGAAAGACCAATCCGGCCAGGTCCGTCGGCATACGTTCGATAAAGGCCTCGGCTTCGGTGAGCGTCTGGCGAAGGCGCGTCATTACCGCGACGGGGTCGATGGGAGGATCGCTGGCGACGCGGCGGAAATCGGCTTCCGTATAGCGGGCGACCCTTCGAATCTCGTTCACGATCCCTTCCGGCGTGAATCCGATGGCCTTTCCCGCGGAGGCCCAGATGGCGGCTCCGAGCGGCAGGATCCGTTCGTGGATGGTCAGCAGGTCGACCACATCGCGGGGCTCCCTGCGACCGTATGCGGCGCTCACTTTGTTTGTCGCTAGATCGACGGGGTGCAGGACGAAACCGAACAACTCGTCGCGAACCGTGGGAAAGAATCGAAAATCGCTATCCACGACCCATTCAAGCTTGGTTGTTTCCCCGTCTAGCGTTGCCAGGACGGAGTATATGTTCGGCTCGCGGCGTTGCCATTGGAGCACGTAGCCCTGCGCTTCAAGAAACGCTGCGTCCGAGAGCGCGGCTTGCGCGACGCGTTCCTCCCGATCGTGAAACACATCGATATCCGAAGACCACCGGGGCTCGTTGCGATTGAGCGGCGTGCTACCGGCGACATAGCTTTCGGGGTCCCGGTGGGAGGCGAGCAGCTTCAGAATTTTCGACTGGATGCTAGATAGCGGCAAGGCAGGCCCGTTCGATCTTTTCGGCCAACGCTCGGGCCTGAAGATCGCCTTCCACGCGCAGGCTGTGGGTGATGGCCAGTGCATCTTCCCGTGTTGGATTCTGCACTGGCCGACTGCTCCACAGCGCGGAGGCGCCGTAGCGCTCAAAGGCAAGGAAATATAACGCTTCGAATGCTTCGGCTTCGTTCATGAGCTCCGAGACAATTCTACGATACGCCGATCAGCGTCTGGCGGCACGGTAGCGGCGGATCAGGTTATTGGTCGAGCTGTCGTGGTTGAGGGCGGGCTCGGTTTCGCTTTCGAGTTCGGGGACGATTTTGTTGGCTAGAACCTTGCCGAGTTCGACGCCCCATTGATCGAAGCTGTCGATGTTCCAGATGATGCCCTGGGTGAAGACGGCGTGCTCGTAGAGGGCTACTAGTTTGCCCAACGTCGCGGGGTCGAGTTGATCGGCTACCAGCATGTTCGAGGGGCGGTTGCCTTCGAAGACGCGGTGGGGCTCGGGACTGTCGGGCTTGCCGAAGGCCAGGGCTTCGGCTTGGGCGAGGACGTTCGCGATGAGGATGTCCTGGTGGCGGCCGTTGGGGTTTAGGCTCTTCGCGAAGAACAGGAAGTCGCAGGGGATGAGGCGGGTGCCCTGGTGGATCAGTTGATAGAAGCTGTGCTGGCCGTTGGTGCCGGGTTCGCCCCAGTAGATGACGCCGGTGTCGTAGTTCACGCGCTCGCCGTCGAGCTGGATGTACTTGCCGTTGCTCTCCATCGTTAGCTGTTGAAGGTAGGCCGGGAAACGCTTTAAGTATTGCTCGTAGGGGAGAACGGCTTGGGTGTGGGCTCCGAAGAAGTTGGTGTACCAAAGGCCGAGCAGTCCCATTAGGGCGGGGAGATTTTGGTCGTACGGCGCGGTACGGAAGTGCTCGTCCATTTCGTGGAAGCCATTCAGCATCGCTCGGAAGTTGTCGGGGCCGATGGCTAACATCGTCGACAGGCCGATGGCGGAATCCATGGAATAGCGGCCGCCTACCCAGTCCCAGAAGCCGAACATGTTCGCCGTGTCGATGCCGAATTTGGAGACTTCGGCGGCGTTCGTCGATACGGCCACGAAGTGCTTGGCGACGGCGGCGGGATCCTTCAACGTCGCCAGGAGCCACTGGCGGGCGCTGCTGGCGTTGGTCATCGTCTCGATCGTCGTGAACGTTTTCGAGCTGACGATGCAGAGGGTTTCGGCGGGGTCGAGACCGAGGACGGCTTCGGCGAGGTCGGTGCCGTCGACGTTCGAAACATAGTAGAAGTGCAGGTGGCGGGCGGAGTAGTGTTTGAGGGCCTCGTAGGCCATGACGGGCCCCAAGTCGGAGCCGCCGATGCCGATGTTGATTACGTTCTTGATGGGCTTGCCGGTGTGGCCGAGCCATTGGCCGCTGCGGACCTTGATGGCGAACGCCGACATGGCGTCGAGGACGGCGTGGACGTCGGGGACTACGTTGTGGTTGTCGACGACGATTTGGGCGGTTTTGGGGGCTCGGAGGGCGGTGTGGAGGACGGCGCGATTTTCGGTGGTATTGATTTTTTCGCCCGTGAACATGGCCTCGGTGCGACCGCGGAGGTTGGACTCGTTGGCGAGTTGGACTAGGAGTTGGATGGTTTCGGCGGTGATGCGGTTTTTGGAGAAGTCGAGGTAGAGACCGGCGGCTTCGGCGGTGAGGGTGGTGCCGCGGGTGGGGTCGGCGGCGAAGAGGTCGCGGAGATGGGTTTTGCTGATCTCGGCGTGGTGGGCTTGCAGGGCTTGCCAGGCGGGGAGCGTGGTGGGGTTGGGCATCCCTTTTATTTTAGATGGTGTGTGTCGTTCCAGAGGGAGATGACGGGGCGGTCGAGGTTTTGGTCGTAGCTGAGGGCGGAGAGGCTGGCGGTGCTGAGGAGGAAGTTGAGGCAGTGGAGGCCGATGGGTTGGTTGACCCAGCGGGTGGCGAGGACGCGGAGGAAGTGGCCGGAGGAGAAGACCAATTGGACGGGCGGGCCTTGGCGGAGGCGGTGGACGACGCGGTCGGCACGGGCGGAGATGGTTTCGACGGATTCGCCGTTGGGGGCGCCGTCGCGGAAGAGTTTCCAGTTGGGATTTTGGGCGCGGATTTCGGGGGAGCGGAGGCCTTCGTAGGCGCCGTAGTCCCATTCGACGAGGTCGGGATCGACTTCGGCGACGGGGCCGTAGCCGGCGATGATGCAGGTTTTGTGGGCGCGTTGGAGGGGGCTGGTGTAGACCTTGTCGAACTGGATTTCGGCGAGGCGGGGGGCGAGGCGGGCGGCTTCGGATTCGCCGTTGGGGGTGAGGGGGATATCGGACAGGCCGGTGTGCTGGGCGGTGAGGGTCCAGGCGGTTTCGCCGTGGCGGGCTAGGTAGACGATGGGGAGTTTCATTGAATGGGGCTTGGTGTTGGTTAGCGGAGGGCGGCGACGGTTTCGCGGGTTTTTTCGAGGAGGAGGTTCCACTCGTTGCTGGTTCCTAAGAACCGGTAGCCTCGCTCTTTGCAGGCCTTGCTTAATGCTACGCCTCGGCATTGGATGCCGGGGACGATTCCTTTGGCTTCGCAGGTGTCGCGGATTTGGTCCAGGGCGGCTAGGAATTTTGGGTGTTCGAATTCGCCGGGGATTCCGAGCGAGATTGACAGGTCGACCGGGCCGACCATGACTACGTCGATTCCTTTTACGCTCAAGAGCTCGTCGCGTATCTCCAGCGCCTTCACCGTTTCGATTTGCAGGATTACCATGCCGTTTTCGTTGCGGTGGGCGATCATCTGTGGGATCGTTTGCGGTTCGTAGTTCGACTGCATCACCGTCAGGCCGAAGCCGCGGATGCCGACTGGCGGGAATTTGCACCAGCTTACCGCTTGTTCCAGGAGTTCGGGGGATTCGACTCTGGGGAAGATGACGCCGTCGGAGCCGCAGTCGAGCGCGCGGGCGACTAGCGCGTATTGCATGTCGGCCACGCGGGTGAAAACCGTCAGGCCGCAGAGGCTGGCGGTGCGGCAGATGTCCTGGATCGTTTCAATGCCGAAGCCGCCGTGCTCGCCGTCGAGGTAGACGTAGTCGAAACCGCCGGCTTTTAGGAGCCTTGCGATTTCGGGGTCACGGAGTTGCCCGTAGGAGGTTCCGAGGACGGTCTTTCCTTCGGCAAGGGCCTGCTTTACGGCGTTGGGGCGCATGGCGCCATTCTATCAGTCGACGGTTAAGACCTGATGATCGGGGCAGGTGGGTTCGACGCATTCGTAGATGCGTTCGACCAGGTCCATGCCGTAGGTGGCCAGGAACGGGAGGATGCCGTACATGCGCTCCTGCAGGTGGCGGTGGGGGTAGATGGCGTTGTGGATGTACTCGGCGTCGGCGGTGGCGCGGGCGTCGCGGCGCATGGCTTCGCGTGCCGTTTTCTGCTCCATTTTGCCGATTTGGTAGAGCACTTTGGCGCTGCTCTTTTCGAAGACTTTGTCGAGGCCGGGATCGAAACCTTTGACGGAGGCGGAGAGCTTTTTTAGTTCGGCTTCGATGGTGGCGCGGGAGGAGGCGAACTGGCCGGTGACGTTTTCGGGGACCAGGTGGCGGGCCATGCGCTCGCGGAGGGTGACGTCGGGGACGGCGATGTCTTTCAGGGCGAGCTGGTAGCGCTTGGCGATCTTGGCGACGCGGTGGCTATAGAGCGTGAACGACGCGCGGTGGGCGACGACGGGCATGCGGCCCAAGAGGGTCTGATACAGCGGTTCGCTTTGGGCGAAGTAGGCCAGTTCCGCGGGGCCGCCGAGGTAGGCGACGGTGGGCAGGAGGAAGTCCTGCATGACGGGGCGGAGAATGGCGTTGGGGCTGAGGAGTTCGGGCTTGGATTGGAGGTCGGCGAGGGTGCGATCGTTGAAGGTTTCGCCGGTGCGCTTGAGCGCGACACGCTTGCCGTTTTCCAGGGTGAAGAGGAGGGAGGCGTTCGATTCGAGATGCACCTGGCCGTGGTAGCCGGCGGCTTCGAGTTCCTGGGTTCGCTTTTGGACTTGGGCGACGAGATCTTTCGAGAGGCTTAACGCGCGGCTCAGGAACGGCGCGGCGATCTGGCGGATGGCTGGATCGAGGGGATCCAGGTAGATCATGTTGTAGGGCTTGAGGAGGGTCTCTACGAAGCTGCGGAAGCTGGAGGCGAACGTGGCGCCGTCTTTGTAGGCCGATTCGGCGAGGGCCATGGCTTCGTCGGCGTAGGGCATGCCGATCAGCGTCTGGCGTACCGCATCCAGCGGGATGTCGCGGAGGGGGATGTTGCCGACGGGGCCGTTGGTTGGGTTGACGGATTTCGTCGTGTAGCTTTCGGGGGTGCCTGCGGCATTGAAGGCCCACGAGACATTGATCTCGGCGAGGTCGTGATCTTCGGTGGCGAACCAGAAGACGGGGACGGCGCAGGTACCGCGATCCGACAGAGTTTTTGCCAGTTTGACGGCGGCTAGCGCCTTGAAGATTGTGTAGAGCGGGCCGCCGAAGAGGCCGACTTGTTGGCCGGTGACGACGGCGACGGTGTTGGGGTTGGCGAGCTTATCGATGGAGGGGTTGTTGGGGTTGGATTCGCGCAGGGCGGCGACGATGGCGGCGCGGCGGTCGGCGGGGTAGACGATTTCTTTCGCGGCCGCGAGGTAGGAGTCGGGATCGTAGGGGGCGTGGTGGTAGAGGTGGGAGACGCGGTCGTAGTGGTACAACAGGTCCGCGAACAGGCGAGAAGCGCCTGGGAGTTGGTCGTGCCGTATACAGTGTTGTTCCATCCGGGTCCGTCTAGTACAGGCTATCAGATGAGTGTTTCAATTCATTCGTCGCAGGTATCTGTTAACGTCTAAAGTGATGATTGACGAAACCACATTTCGCCGGGTTGCCGATGGGGCATTGGATTCGCTTTTCAAGGCGCTGACTAGGGCGGGCGAGTCGTTTGAATTCGACGCGGATATGAACAATGGGGCGTTGACGGTGGAATTCGACGAACCGCCGGGGAAATTCGTTGTCAGCCCGAACGCGCCGGTGCGGCAGATTTGGGTGTCGGCGCATTCGAAAAGTTTTAAGCTCGACTGGGATGAGCCGGTGGGAGCGTTTACGCTGGGCGGGGTGACGCTATTGGAACTGATGGGGCAGCACATCAGCACGCAACTGGGCGAAGAGGTTGTGCTCTAGCATTCATGGCTGGGGTCTACATATCTTGGCCGTTTTGCGCGCAGAAGTGCACGTATTGCAACTTTGCTTCCGGTGTATTCCCGCGGGAGTTGGAGGGGGCGTACGCGGCGCGGGTGGAGGCGGAGATTCGCGCGTTTGAGTGGCCGTTTGTGCCGGACACGGTTTATTTGGGCGGTGGGACGCCGAGCCAGATGGAGGTTTCGGTGCTGGCGGGGTTGTTGGGGGGCGTGCCGGGGCGGCCTTGGGCGGAAGCAACGATGGAAGCGGCGCCGGGGTCGTTTGACGCGGAGCGGATTGCGGGGTGGGTGGACTGCGGGATTAACCGGGTGAGTTTGGGTGTGCAGTCCTTTGTGGATTTGGAGTTGCGGCGGACGGGGCGGAAGCATACGGCGGCGACGGTGGCGGCCGATGTGGCGGTGCTGCGGGCTGGCGGGATTGACGATTTTAATATCGACTTGATTGCGGGGTTGGCGGGGCAGACGGTGGAATCGTTTGCGGCATCGTTGGACGGGGCGTTGGCGCTGGATC
>CANIFK010000228.1 GCA_947466555.1 Acidobacteriota bacterium
GCTTGCCGGTGGTGGGTTCCAGGGCGCGGATGGCGCCCCATTGTTCGCTTTCCGGGATGCGGCGTTCGCCGCCGCCGGCGAAGAAGGTGCCGGGCTTGTAGTCGGCTTCGCGCTTGAAGTACGTTGCGCCGGCTTCGCGGGTGGCTACGTAGACGAGATTTGTTTTGGGGCTGTAGCTGGGGCTGTACCAGATCGTGGCGCCGTTCAGCGCGGGGTAGACGAGATTGCCCGCTTCGTTGGGTTCGGTGCCGGGGATGACGATGGGGCGGCCTTTGTCGTCGAGGCCCTTCGCCCAGGTCTGTTTGGCGTAGGCCTGGCCGGCGATGAATTCGCCGGTCACGCGGTCTAGCGCGTAGTAGAAGGCGTTGCGGTTGGGGTTGACGATGAGCTTGCGCATTTTGCCGCGGACGGGGGCGTCGATGAGCATGGGGACGTGGGCGGAGTCCCAGTCGTGCGTGTCATGCGGGGTGAATTGGAAGTGCCACTTCAGCTTGCCGGTGTCGCCATCGAGCGCGACGAAAGAGCACGTGTAGAGGTTGTCGCCTTTGCGGCTATCGCCGTTCCAATCGGGGCCGGGATTGCCGATGCCCCAGTAGAGGATGTTGAGTTCGGGATCGAAGGCACCGGTGACCCAGGTGGAGCCGGCGCCGGTTTTCCAGCTTTCGCCGGCCCAGGTGTCGTTGCCGGGTTCGCCGGGGGCGGGGATGGTGAAGAAGCGCCAGGCGCGGGTGCCGGTGTTGGCGTCGTAGGCATCGATGAAGCCGCGGATACCGGCTTCGCCGCCGCTGACGCCGACGACCACTTTGCCCTTAATCGCAAGGGGGGCGAGGGTCATGGAGTAGCCGGGTTTGTAGTCTTCGACTTTGGTGGCCCAGCGCTGCTGGCCGGTTTTCATATCGAGCGCGACGAGGTAGCAATCGAGGGTGGCGATGTAGAGTTTGTCGTCGAGAATGGCGGGGCCGCGGCTGACCTGGCCGAAGCCGATGGACTGGTAGTCCTTGGGAATGGGGCGTTCCCAGGTCCAGAGTTCGCGGCCGGTGCGGAGATCGAGCGCGGCGGCGCGGTTGGGCGAGGTGACGTACATGACGCCATCGACGACGATGGGGCTGGTTTGATTTTGGGCCGTGGGGAACTGGTAGGCCCACTTCACCTTGAGATTGGCGACGTTGGCGGGGGTGATTTCGGCGAGGGGCGAATGGCGGTGGCCAGCGAGATTACCGGAGTAGGTGAGCCAGTTGCCGGGCTCCTTGGCTGCGTCACGAATGCGTTCGAAGGGGACTTGGGCGAGGGCGGTGAGGCTCAGCAGGATTAGAGCGAATTTCATTCGGCCCCCTTGAGACTGGCGAGGTAGGCGACGAGGTTGTCGAGGTCGGCGGCGGGGATGCTGGGGAAGGCGGGCATGGTGCTTTGGCCGGTGAGGCGTTTGAGATTTTTCAGGGTCGCTTTGTCAAAGCTGGCGTGGCGGCCGTTGGGCAGGACGAGTTGGATGCTGAAGAGATCTTCGTTGGCTTTTACGCCTTTGACGGTTTTGCCGGCGGCGTCGGTGAGTTCGATGAGGAGAAAGTCTTCGGGAAGGAAACTGTTGGGCGTGAGGATGGATTCGCGGAGATGTTTGGCGTTGCGGCGGGCACCGATGGCGGAGAGTTCCGGGCCGCGGGCGTTGCCATTGCCGTTGACGATGTGGCAGTTGGCACAGCCGGTTTTATTGAAGATTTCTTCGCCGGCGGCGGGGATGCCGGGGATCTCCTCCACGACGAGTTTGCCGAGGGAGCGGACGTAGGCGGCGGTGGCATCGACTTCGCGGGGGTGGAGTTGCCAGGCGCCCGGCATTTCGGGCGGAAGGCCGTCGGCGATGGCCTTTTTCAGGGCGTCGTCATCGGGGGCCTTTTTCAGCTTGGCTTTGCGGAGGGAGGGGCCGCGGCCGCCGGATCCGTCGGGGCCGTGGCAGAGGGCGCATTGGGATTCGAAGATGCGCTTGCCGGTATCGAGAGATTGCGGGAAGGCTGGGAGGGCGAGCAGGAGAAGCCAGAGGGCTTTCATCGGCTGAGTTCCCATTTGGCGATGGCTTCGCGGTGGACTTCGTCGGGACCGTCGGCGAGGCGGAGGGTGCGGGCGTTGGCCCACATGGCGGCGAGTTCGAAATCGTCGGAGACGCCGGCGCCGCCGTGGGCCTGGATGGCGCGATCGAGGATGTTTAGCGCGATGTTGGGGGCGACTACCTTGATCATGGCGATTTCAGCGCGGGCCACTTTATTGCCGACGGTGTCCATCATGTAAGCCGCTTTGAGAGTTAACAGGCGGGCCTGTTCGAGTTCGATACGGGAGGTGGCGATGTGGGCGCGGATGGTGCCTTGTTCAGAGATTGTCTTGCCGAAGGCGGTGCGGGATTTAACGCGGCGGCACATCATTTCGAGCGCGCGTTCGCCGACGCCGATGAGGCGCATGCAGTGATGGATACGGCCGGGGCCGAGGCGGCCTTGCGCGATTTCGAAGCCGCGGCCTTCGCCCAAGAGGAGGTTCGACGCGGGGACGCGGACGTTGGTGAAGCTGAGTTCGCCGTGGCCGTGGGGGGCGTGGTCGTAGCCGTAGACGGTGAGGAGGCGTTCGATCCTGACGCCGGGCGTGTCCATGGGGACGAGGATCATGGACTGCTGTTTGTGGCGGTGGGCGGTCGGATCCGTTTTGCCCATGAAAATGGTGATTTTGCAGCGTGGATCGCCGGCGCCGGAGGTCCACCATTTGCGGCCGTTGATGACGTATTCGTCGCCATCGCGCTGGATGGAGCTTTCGATATTCGTGGCGTCGGAGGAGGCGACGGCGGGTTCGGTCATGGCGAAGCAGCTTCGGATTTCGCCATTCAGCAGGGGCGCCAGCCACTGCTTCTTGTGGGCTTCGGTGCCGTAGCGCTCGATGACTTCCATGTTGCCGGTGTCGGGCGCGGAGCAGTTGAACACTTCGGGGGCGAAGTGGACGCGGCCCATGATTTCGCAGAGCGGGGCGTATTCGAGATTGGTGAGGCCGGCGCCGTTGGCGCTGTGGGGCAGGAAGAGGTTCCAGAGGCCGGCGGCGCGGGCCTTCGGCTTCAGCTCTTCGATGATGGGGACGGGCTGCCAGCGGTTCTGCGCTACCTGTTCATAGAAGAGCTTTTCGTTGGGGTAGATGTGCTCTTCCATGAACGCTTGCAGGCGTTTTTGGAGGTCCTGGACTTTGGGCGTGAAATCGAAGTGCATGGCTTATTTTCCGGTGAAGTTGGGGGCGCGTTTTTCGAGGAAGTGGGCGACGCCTTCTTTGAAGTCGTCGGAACGGAGGCTGGAGACCATCGCTTCTTCGGAGGCCATGGTGGCTTCTTCGAGAGTCTGGAACATGGCGTCGTAGACCTGCTTTTTGATCACGCTCATGGAGCGGGGGGAGACGTTGTTGGCGAGTTCGAGGGCGTATTGGCGGACGCCATCGGAGAACGTTTCGGCGGGGATAACGCGGTTGACGAGCCCCATCTTTGCCGCTTCGTCGGCTTCGATGATGCGGGCGGAGAAGAGGAGATCGAGCGCGTTGGCGTGGCCGATCAGTTTGGGCAGCATCCAGGCCATGCCGTATTCAGCGATGAGACCGCGGCGGGCGAAGGCTGTGCCGAACTTGGCATCGGAGGAGGCGAAGCGGAGGTCGCAGTAGAGCGTCAAAATGAGGCCGAGGCCGACGGCGTGGCCGTTGATGGCGGCGATGATGGGCTTGGAGAGAGAGGGGAAATAGGAGTACTTGCGCTGGAAATCGGGGCGGGCGTTGGGGTTGAGCGCGGCGGGGGCGTGGTGGCCGAGGGCCTGGTGGGTGCCATCGGGAATGGAGCCGGCGCCGGCGATGCTTTGGAGCAGCGACATGTCGGCACCGGCGCAGAAGCCGCGACCGGCGCCGGTGAGAATGATGACGCGGACTTCCGGGTCAGCTTCGGCGGTGGCGATGGCGGCGCGCACTTCCTGGTCCATTTGCGCGGTCCAGGCGTTGAGCTTGTCCGGGCGGTGGAGGGTGATGGTGGCGATGCGGTCGGAGATGTCGAACAGGATTTGTTCAAAGCTCATCGGTGGGTTCTCCATTCGGCGCGGGTGAGATGGGGGACTTCGTTCATGCTGAAAAGCCGGACCTGTTCGCCGCGGACGCGCAGGACGGTGATGGATGCATTATGCAGCACTCCGGCGATGCGGAGGGCGCGGGTGTCGTGGATATCGAGGGCGCGGCCGGCCCAGATGGCGGTGGGTGTGGCGGAAGTGAAGACGGCGATGTTGGCGTCGTTCGCGGGGAGGGGCGCGGTGGCGACGCGTTGTTGAAACTGCGCCCAGGATTCACCGTCGTAGGGGAATTTATCGTGGAGCCAGGCTTCGACGATTTTCATGTCGCAGGGGGTCCAGCGGCGGTGGATTTCGGCGGTTTCGTCGGCGGCGTTGGCGCGGGCCTGGTCGCGCTGCGCTTCGTATTCCTGTTTGAAAACGGGGTCGGCGGCGCAGAGTTGCGGGGCCATGGCGCGGTAGACGTGATCGAGATCGAACTCGCGCCAGGCATCGTGGATTTGGATTTCGGGGAAGGGTTTGGCGGCTTCCCGGTAGGCCGCGGCGACTTGTGCGGCAGTCTGTTGTTGACGGGACATACCGCCGGAGTAGGCGGTTTGGAATTCGATGTTATTGGCGGCGAAGTATTTGCCAAGGAGGCGGGCCTGTTGCTGGCCGAGCGCGGACAACGTGTCGTAGTGTTGGCGTGTGCCGGCCTGGCCGTGGCGGATTAGATAGATGTTGCTCATGCGAGGGTGTCGGCCATTTCGGCGGCGAGTTCGACGAGGCCGATGGCGCGTTGGCCAAAGTCCTGGAAGCGAAGGTCGGTGGTTTGTCCGAGGTGATAGCGGAGGTAGATTTGCTGGACGATGACGGCGAGTTTGAAGACGCCGAGGACTTCGTAATAAGCGATATTGCTGACGTTTCTGCCGGTTTGTTGTTGGTAGCGAGCGAGGAATTCGTCGCGGGTGAACCAGCCGGGTTCGAGGGTGAGCGAGGGGACGCCGGCGGTGCGGACGTTGGGGCGGTTGACCCAGCACCAGTAGGAGAGGGTGATGCCGAGGTCGATGAGGGGGTCGCCGATGGTGGTCATTTCCCAGTCGAGGACGGCGGCGATTTTGCCGGGGGCGAGCATGACGTTATCGAGCTTGTAGTCGTTGTGGACGAGGGCGGGCGGGCCGGAGACGGGGAGGTGTTGTTCGAGCCAGGCGATGACCTGTTCCATCAACGGCACGTCGCTGGTTTGGGCACGGCGCCAGCGTTCGGACCAGCCTTTCACCTGGCGCTCGACGAAACCTTCGGGTTTGCCTAGTTTTTCGAGGCCGTCCTGCAGGGGAATGTTGTGGAGGCGGGCGAGGCAATCGGTGAAGAGTTCGCTGATTTCTCGGGGCGTGTTGGGGATTTGCGTGGGAATGGCGTCGCGGAGGATGTGGCCGTGGCGACGCTCCATGAGGAAGAATGTGGCGCCGAGGACGGCGGGGTCTTCACAAAGTTGGAAGGGTTGCGGGGCTTCGGGGAAGTGGGGATGGATGGCGGCGAGGATGCGGAATTCGCGGGCCATGTCGTGCGCCTTGGGGGCGATGGTGCCGAAGGGCGGACGGCGGAGAACGAGTTGTTTTGTTGGGGTCTGGACGAAGTACGTCAGATTGGAATGGCCGCCGGGGAACTGTTCGACGGTGACCGGTTCGCCGAGGAAAGCGGCGAGGTTGGCGGTGTTGAGTTCTTCGCCGTGGCGGACGGCGGCTGTGTCCGTTTGCACCTTGTTAGTTTATCCGCGAAGGGTGAGGACGAAATAGCGGGCACGCGTTTTGCCGATGTTGCGCCAGCCGTGTTCGATGTTGGATTCGACGTAGGCGACCGAGCCGGGGCCGAGTTGGGAGACGGCGGCGCCGATGGTGACTTCAATGGTTCCCTCATTGACGATGACCATTTCTTCGTGGACGTGCGAGTGCGGGGGGTGAGGGGCGAGGCCGGGGCCGAGTTCGGTTTCGTGCATTTCGACACGGAAGCCGGTGTGGGTTTTGCCGTCGAGGACGGGGCGGGATTTGTTCTGGCCGTTGCCACTGGGGCGGACGGGGAGGTCCTCGTATTTATAGGTTTTTGAGGGCAGCGCGGGTTGCTGGGCGCCGGCGGCGAGGGCGGTGGCGAAGAGGGCGAGTTGACGTCGGTTCATGGCTTTTTGAGGTTGAATTTGGGGGCGATGTAGTTTTGCGTGTAGAGGTCGTGCTGGCGCAGGGCGTCCATGGCTTCGGGCATGCGCATGCGTTTGACGATGGCGCGGAGCTGGTCTTCGCCTAGTTTGGCCCAGGCGGCGCGGTCGGCTGGGGTGGAGGGGAGATCGTTGTCGCCCCCGTGGGACATGACGTCGGGGACCCAGGAGCCGAGCGTGAGGCTGCCGGAGAAGCCGAGCTTACCGAGGGCGGCAAGGCCTTTGTTTTCGGGGACGGGGGCGGCGGGGCCGGATTCCTTGGGGCCGTAGTCGCCTTTCAACGGGAGGTCGACGAGATGGCCGGTGAGGGAGAAGGCGCCGTAGAGGGTGCGGGAACGTTCGGCTTCGGTGAGTTGGAGGCGGGGGAGGTAAGTGTCCATATTGATGTAGAGGATAGGGACTTGCGTCTCTTCGAAGAACTCGCGGACCATGGTGCCAACGGTGAGGGGGGCGGGGCCGTGGCTGGCGGAGATGTAGACCTGGCGACGGAAGCCCTGGCGGAGGAGGGAGTGGGCGAGGGATTTGAGGAATACTGTGCCGGCGGCGGGGGTGTTGTTGATGGTGGCCGGGGCGAGCGCTGTTGTACCGGGGTAGGACCAGACAAGGCCTTGCGTAAAGAGGCCGCCGGTTTCTTCGGCCATGAGCTGGGCGTAGGCGAGGGGCCAGGTGTAATCGCGGCCGGAGGGCTGGATGCCGTTGGTTTCGACGGCGCCGACGGGGATAAAGATGACGTCGGAGCGTTTGAGTTGTTCGGCCACTTGGACCTGGCTGAGGCGGGTGAGATCGCGCGTGTGGAGGGGGCGGATCTGTGCGGAGAGTGGGGCTAACGCCGTTAGCAAAGCGATTAGAACGAGCGGCATGGGTGGACACTATGATATGAAATTGTCATGAGGCGGCTTTGGCTCATTTTTGGCGTGGTATCGCTGTGTGCGCAGCGGGCGCCTTTGTTTAAGGACGAGATCCTTCCGGTCTTCGAGAAGAGTTGCACGAAGTGCCATGGGGCACAGCAGAAAATGGGCGGGTTGGACCTGAGCACATTTACCGGCCTGATGAAGGGCGGAGCCAGCGGTCCGGCGATTGCGCCGGGCAAGCCGGGGCGCAGTTTGCTGTGGGTGATGATTGAGTCCGATAAGATGCCGATGGGCGGGGCGTTGACGGCGGCGCAGAAGCAGTTGATTCGGACTTATATTGAGCAGGGGCGGTTCCCGGCGGGCGAGAGCGACGCGGAGCGGGCGAAGAAAGAAGCGGCGCGAATTACGCCGGAGGCGCGGCAGTGGTGGTCGTTCGTGAAGCCGGTGAAACCGGCGGGGGCGCGGTCGATTGATGGATTGATTGCCGCGAAGTTGAATGAAAAGGGTTGGAAGATGCAGCCGGAGGCGGACCGCGTGGCGCTGCTGCGGCGGGCGTATCTGGGGCTGACTGGATTGACGCCGACCGCGGCGGAGGCGAAGGCGTTTTTGGATGACAAGTCGGCGGAGGCGTATGAGAAGTTGGTGGACCGGCTGCTGGCGTCGCCGCACTATGGCGAGCACTGGGGAC
>CANIFK010000229.1 GCA_947466555.1 Acidobacteriota bacterium
CAAGGGCGCGACGTTGCCGGAGTTCGACCTGGACGCGGCGTTGCAGCGGCGGCCGGGGTTGTTGCTGGTTGATGAGCTGGCGCATACGAACGCGCCGGGGAGCCGGCATGCGAAGCGGTGGCAGGACGTGTTGGAGCTTGTCGAGAGCGGGGTGGACGTTTACACGACGGTGAACGTGCAGCACCTGGAGAGTTTGAACGACGTGGTGGCGCAGATCACGGGGGTGATTGTGCGGGAGACGGTGCCGGATTCGGTGCTGGATCAGGCGGATGAGATTGAGCTGATCGATTTGCCGGCGGATGAGCTGTTGCGGCGGCTGGAGGAGGGCAAGGTCTACATTGCCGATCAGGCGGCGCGGGCGGCGCGGAACTTCTTCCGGCCAGGGAATCTGATAGCGCTGCGGGAGATGGCGCTGCGGCGGACGGCGGAGCAGGTGGACGCGCAGATGCGGGCGTACCGGCAGACGCATTCGATTGGGAATACGTGGCATGTCGTGGAGCGGTTGTTGGTGTGTGTGGGGCCGAGCCCGTTTTCGGCGCAACTGGTGCGGGCGACGGCGCGGCTGGCGGGGCGGCTGGGGGCGGAGTGGACAGCGGCGTTTGTGGAGACTCCGGAGTATGGGGGGATGTCCGAGGAGGCGCGAGCGCGGGTGGCCGCGGCGTTGCGGTTGGCCGAGCAGTTGGGCGGGAACACGATTACGCTGACGGCGGCTGGGGTGAGCGCGGCGGTGCTGCACTACGCTCGGAGCAGCAACGTAACGACGATTGTGACGGGGAAGCCGGCGGGAGCGTTGTGGCGGAGGTTGTTGTTCCCATCGCTGGTGGACGATTTGCTGCGGGAGAGTGGGGACATTGAGATTCACGCGTTGCGGCCTCCGCCGGAGACGCAGGCGGTGAGGGCACCGCGTATTTCGGCTCCGTCCAAGGCGAAGGATCACGTGGCGGCGATGGTGGTGGTGGCAGTCTGCGTCGTCTTTTCCCTGCTGCTGCGGGAGTCGTTGGAGCCGGCGAATCTGGTGATGATTTACCTGCTGGGGGTGGTGGCGGTGGGAATGTTCGCGCGGCGCCAAGTGGCGCTGTGGGCATCGGTGGTGAGCGTAGCGGCGTTCGACTTTTTCTGTGTGCCGCCGTACCTGACGTTCGCGGTTTCGGACTATCAGTACCTGGTTACGTTCGGGGCCATGTTGACGGTGGGGCTGACGATCAGCGGGTTGACGGTGAAGCTGCGGGGGCAGGCGGCGCGGGCGATTGACCGGGAGACGCGGACGCAGGCTTTGTACCGGTTTACAAGGGAACTGGCGGCGGAGGGGGAGATCTTTGCCCTGGCGCGGCGGGCGACGGAGTTATTGCACGAGGCGTTCCAGAGTCCGGCGATGATTGTGCTGGCGGAGAGGGGGCAGGTTCATTTTCGCCGGCGGACGACGGATCAGTTGATTGTGCCGGCGACGGAGGAGTCGATTGCACAGTGGGCATTCGACCACGGGCAGGCGGCGGGACGGGGAACCGATACGTTGTCGGGGGCGACGGCGTTGTATTTGCCGTTGCGGGGGCACGGGGTGATGGTGATTGTGGCTGGGCTGGAGCAGCAGGCGCAGTTGGAATTGTTTGCGTATCAGACGGCGCTGGCGCTGGACCGGGTGCAGGCGGCGAAGGCGGCGCGGGAGTCGGAGGTGCGGATCAAGACCGAGGAGATGCGGAGCGGATTGTTGAGCGCCGTTTCGCACGATCTGCGGACGCCGCTGGCATCGATTACGGGCGCGGCGACGAGCCTATTGGGGCAGGGGGAGAAGTTCAGCGCGGAGACGCGGCAGGAGCTGTTGGAGAGCATTGCGGATGAGGCGGAGCGGCTGGGGCGGCTGGTGAACAATCTGCTGGAGATGACGCGCTTGGACAGCGGGACGGCGCCGGTGGCGCGGGACTGGTATTCGGTGGAGGAGATGGTGGGGGCGACGTTGCAGCGGTTGACGAAGATTCTGGCGAAGCATCCAGTGGCGACGCGACTGCCGGAGGATTTGCCGCTGGCTTATGTGGACGAGGTGCTGATTGGGCAGGTGCTGGCGAATCTACTGGAGAACGCGGCGAAGTACACGCCGGCGGGGACGGCGATTGAGATTGCGGCGTTTGCCGATGGGGACACGGTGACGGTGGCGGTGAGCGACCGGGGGCCGGGGTTTGCAGCCGAGGACGTGGGGCGGGTGTTTGAGAAGTTCTATCGCGGGCGGGCCGATGGGGTGCGCGGGGTGGGGTTGGGGTTGGCGATTGCGCATGCGATTGTGACGGCCCATGGCGGTACGATGGAAGCTGCGAACCGGCCTGAGGGCGGGGCGCAGATACGATTTACACTCGCGGCATCGGCCGCGCCGGCGCCATGACAACGAATCCGGAAATTCTACTGATTGAGGACGACGACCAGATTCGCCGGTTTCTGCGGCCCACGCTGGCGGCGGAGAACTACCGACTGCACGAGGCGGTGACGGCGGCCGAGGGGGTGGCGCAGGCGGCGGCGCGGCAGCCGGATTTGGTGTTGCTGGATCTGGGGTTGCCGGACGGGGATGGGTTGACGGTGATTGGCGAGATCCGGGCGTGGAGCGCGATGCCGATTCTGGTGATTTCGGCGCGGGGGCAGGAGCGGGATAAGATTGCGGCGCTGGACGCGGGAGCCGATGACTACATCGCCAAACCGTTTGCGACGGGGGAACTGCTGGCAAGGATCCGGGCGGCGCTGCGGCGATCGGCGCGGGTGGGGGCGCAGGTATCCACGGTGTTCCGGGCGGGTCCGATTGAGGTGGACTTTGAGAAGCGGCTGGTGGTGGTGAGCGGGGTGGAGACGCACCTGACGCCGATTGAGTTCAAGCTACTGCAGACGGTGGTTCGTTATGCCGGGCGGGTGGTGACGCAGCGGCAGTTGTTGAATGAAGTCTGGGGGCCGAACCACGTGGAGCAGTCGCAGTATTTGCGGGTGTATATGGGGCAGTTGCGACGGAAGTTGGAGGCCGACCCGGCGCGACCGCAGTATCTGCGCACCGAGCCGGGGGTGGGGTATCGGTTTGTCGTCGAGTAGTTAGGGCTTGGACGCGCGCTTCTGGTATTTGAAGCTCTTCCAATCGGTGGCGGCGATGCCGTTCAAGTCCCACACGATTTTGCCGGCGCGGAGGGTGAGTTCGGCGGTTAGTTTTTTGTCGCCTGTTAGGGTGGCGCCGGCCGAGTCGATGAAGCCGAATTTGCCTTGTTCGACTTTAAGGACGGCGATGTCGGCAACGGCGCCTTCGTCGAGGTTGCCGAGTTCGGGGTGTTTGATCTGCTTGGCCGGGTTCCAGGTGCTCATCTTGATGACCTCTTCGAGGGGGGCGCCGAGGTTGAGGATCTTCGACATGACGTTGGCCATGTCTTTCATGCCGGCGTTCATGGAGCCGGTGTGGAGGTCGGTGGAGATGGAATCGGGCCAGAAGCCCTGTTTGGTGATGGGTTCGGCGATGTTCCAGTAGAAGCTGCCGCCGCCGTGGCCGACGTCGAAGATGACGCCGCGTTTGCGGCCGGTGACGAAGGCGGCATTGACCTTGCCGTCTTCGCCGAGTTCACCGCGGTGGCCGGAGTAGCAGTGGGTGTAGATGTCGCCGGCGCGCATCTTGTCTCCGAGGAGAGTGCGTAGATTTCGGTTGAGAGTGAGGTAGCCGAAGTCGACCATGATAGGCATGTCGACGGCCTTGGCGGCGGCGAGGGCGCCATCGACGGAGGGCCAGCCTTCGCCGGCGTAGTGGGCGGTTTTGAAGCCGACGACGACGTCCTTGTGCTTACGGGCGATGGCGGCGGCCTGGGCGGATTGCATTTCGGCGTTGTCGTCTTCGCCGGAGGGGCTCATGCCGTTGCCGACGATGTTGATGAAGGCGAAGACTCGGGTTTGGGCGCGGTCGATGACGCGTTGGCGGAAGTCTTCGAAGTTGCGCCAGCCGGAGGAGCCGGCGTCGACGAGGGTGGTGACGCCGGTGCGGAAGCTGAAGCCGTCGGGGTAGACGGAGGAGTCGCCGGTGAGGGCTTTGACGCCGGTGCCAGCGTAGACGTGGGCGTGGATATCGATGAGGCCGGGGACGACGTAGAGGCCGTTGGCGTTGGCGACGCGGGAGGCTTGGGATGCGGGGATATCGGGGGCGACTTTGGCGATGCGGTTGCCCTGGATGGCGACGTCGAGCTTGGCGGAGCGGCCGTTTTTGGGGTCGATGACATGGCCGCCCTTGATGAGGAGGGTGTAGGGAGTTTGCGCGGAGAGGAGTGTGGCGGTGAGGGCTAACAAGGCAAAACGCATGGGGAGGATTATATCTCTTTCATCTTTAGAGGCCTAAGGTATTTCGCGGTTGACGCCGATGGATACGGTGAGGCGCAATTTGCTCTGGATACGAGACTCCTATTGCCGCTTGGTCTTCACCGCGATGGTGATCGTGGGGCTGCCGGCGTACGCCGGGGGCGAGACGATTGTGGAGATCCGGCCGCGGGTGCTTGAGGCCCCGGTGCCGTGTGTGGTGGAGGGGGTGGTGGCGAATCCGGCAAGCGCGTCGGGTGAAAGCCAGTCGGGATTCTTCCTGGAGGACGACACGGGCGGGATTCTGGTTTGGACAGATGAGAAGGCGGCGATGGGGGATCGGGTGGTGGCGCAGGGGCGCTGTTATCTGGCGGAATCGACGCGGTTGGAGATGTCGGCGGGGCGAGTCGACATTCGCGCCGGCGAGCCCGTGGTGTTGAAGCCCAGGCGGCTGTTCCCGGAGGAAGCGCGGAAGGCGGACTGGCAGAATACGCTGGCGGAAGTGGATGGGATTGTGAGCGAAGTGGTCCGGCATGAGGACGAGGAGTTCATTTGGCTGCGCGGGCCGGTGCCCTTCCGTGCGGCCTATCGGACGGCATACCGCGGGAAATCCGTGAGCCATCTGGAGCCGGGAATGCGGGTGATTCTGCGGGGAATCCTGGTGCCGCAGTCGGACTCCAAGGAGACACCGCGTCCGCACGAATTGGTGCTGCGTTCCGACGACGATCTGGTCCCGGTGGATGCGCATTCGGGCGGGAGCCGGCAGATCATCTATCTGTTTTTGTCGTTGGCTGTGTTGGCGGGATTTTGGATTGTCAGCTTGCGGAAGGCCGTTCAAGACCGGACGAAGGCGCTGAAGGAAGCGCTGCGCCGGGCGGAGGAGAGTTCGCGGATGAAGTCCAGTTTTGTGGCGAACATGAGCCACGAGATACGGACACCATTGAACGCGATCATCGGATTCTCGGATCTGTTGTTGGATGGGGCGCAGGGGGAAGAGAAGCGGTTGTTGGACACGATCCGAGTGAGCGCGAGTTCGCTTCTCGGCGTAATCAATGATGTCCTGGATTTTTCCAAGATCGAAAGTGGAAAGTTGGACCTGCTTCTGGAACCAGCGTCGCCGCTCGTGGTGGTGGAGCAGGCACTGGATATCGTCGCGCCAGCGGCGGTGCAAAAGGGTCTGGACATCGGGTTCCTTGCGGAGAACGAGATTCCGGCGATGGTGTTGACGGATGCCTCGCGATTGCGGCAGGTGTTGATCAATCTGCTGAGCAATGCGGTCAAGTTCACCGATAGCGGGCATGTAGGGGTGGTCGTTCGCGCGGATATGGAAGAGTCCGGAGCCGTTCGGATGTCGTTCTCAGTCCGGGATACCGGCATCGGGATTCCCGGGGAGCAGTTGTCGAAATTGTTTCAACCGTTTCAACAACTGGACAGTTCGGCGCGGCGGCGGCATGGCGGGACTGGTTTGGGACTGGTAATCAGCCGGCATCTGATCCGGATGTTGAGTGGGGACCTGGTTGTTGGATCGACGCCTGGGAAGGGCTCTGTATTCACGGCCTCGATGGTGTGTTCGATCGCGCCTGGAACCCCGGTAAAGTTTGAACTGCCGGCCGGGGCGACATTCGCGCTGTCGATTGATCGTACTTGGACACGGGGCATTGTGGAATCTCTGCTGCAGGCGGCGGGCGCGACGATGGTCGAGCCGGACAAGGCCTCAATTCGTATCGCGGATCGACCGGCGGCCGAAGCGGAGCAGCGGGCCGGACAGAGGTGGATTGAACTGTCACCCCAGCTGCGGCTGCAAGCTGTTCGAGGGGGAGAGTCGATCGTGTCGATCCCACTGAAGCCGGCGGTGCTGTTCGAGGCTATCCTGAAAACGCCGGGTTCTGCCGCCACAGTCGCTACCGCGGCGGTAGTGAAGCCGCCATCCCAGTTGCGAATCCTGGTTGCGGACGACAACGCGGTGAACGTGAAGGTTGTGACGAGCCTGCTATCCAGACTCGGGCACAGGTCAGAGGTGGCCACAAACGGGAAAGAAGTTCTGGCGGCGATGGATAAGCAGCCGTTTGATCTGGTCTTCCTGGATATTCAGATGCCGGAAATGGATGGGTTGGAGGCGGCGCGACGGATCCGTGGCCAGGAGCACCTGCGCGAGCGCCCGTGGCTGGTAGCGCTAACGGCCAATGCGATGCATTCGGACCGGGAAGACTGTATCGCCGCAGGTATGAACGATCACGTGCCGAAGCCAATTGGACTGAAGCAGTTAGCCGCGGCGTTGGAGCGGGCCGAAGTAGGGCTGCAGGAGGGGAATTCGGCAGGGGAAACCACGGCGGGGCAGGCGCGTGGCGCCAGCGCCGGCGGGAATTAGGCCCCTTTGCGCTTCGCGGCGAACTTCTCCCGGAATTTCTTCACTTTCGGGCCGACTACGAATTGGCAATAGCCCTGATTGGGATTTGTGCGGTAGTAGTTCTGGTGGTAGGCTTCGGCGGGCCAGAAATGCTCGGCGGGGCGGAGCTCGGTGACGATGCGATCTGAATATATGCCGAGCATCTCCAGGTCGCGCATGACTTCGGCGGCGAGTTGTTTCTGTTCTTCGGAGTTGTAAAAGACGGCTGAGCGGTATTGAGGGCCTTCGTCATTTCCCTGACGATCCCGGGTAGTCGGGTCATGGACTGTGAAAAATACAGCGAGGATTTCACGCAGGGAACTCTGCGCCGGATCGAAGGAAATCTGAACCACCTCGACATGTCCGGTGCCGCCGAGACAGACTTCCTGGTAGGTAGGATTGTCGACATGGCCGCCCATGTAGCCCGAGACAATCGATTCGACGCCGGTCATTTCCTGGAAGACCGCTTCGATACACCAGAAGCAGCCGCCGCCGAGGGTAATCAGTTCCATTGCTTTAGTTTCCCAATTCATATCCCCCCCATGCACTTGAAATATTCCCTTGGTATTCTTTTTGCATGAATCGTCGCTTTGGATTTACTTTATTGCTTTCCTGCGGCTTAGCATTCGGGCAGGAGTTTCGGGCGAATGTGTCGGGTACGATTACCGATCCGTCCGGTGCGCCCATATCTGGAGCTAAGATTGAGGCCACCAGCGCGGAGCGCCAGGTGCGCTACGACGCGGTGTCCAACGACGTAGGTATTTATCTGATTCGATTCCTGCCGCCGGGCACTTACACGCTAACGGTGCAGAAGGACGGCTTCAAGCGTGCGCAGCGCAGCAACCTGGTTGCGCAGGGCGCCGACAGGCTTAGTGTGGACATTCGGATGGAAGTGGGCGGAGTTACCGAGAGCGTGACGGTGACGGGTGAGACGCCTCTGTTGGCGACGGAAACGGCGTCGCGCAGTGTGACGCTGGAGCAGAAGTATGTGGACGATCTGCCGACTTCGGGGCGCAACGTCTATCAGCTGCTGTATTCGCAGCCCGGTGTGATTAAGAACAG
>CANIFK010000230.1 GCA_947466555.1 Acidobacteriota bacterium
AGGGCTGGGTAGCGGGAGCGGATGAAGGGCCAGTTGGGGGTGGACATGGAATTAATTGGTGCCTGGCACTAATTTCTGGATGGCTTCGGGGAGTGATACGGCTATGGTTTCGCGGGTGCGGCGGGTGGTGAGTTCAACTTGGCCTTCGGCGAGTTTCTTTCCGATGGTGATGCGGTAGGGGATGCCGATTAAGTCGGCATCCTTGAACTTTACGCCGGGGCGTTCGTCGCGGTCGTCCAGGAGGGGGTCGAGGCCGGCGGCTATGGCTTCGTTGTACAGGGTTTGGGCGGCTTCGCGCTGGGCGGGGTCGGCTGGGTTGACGGGGGTGATGACTACTCCGAAGGGGGCTATCGCGGGCGGGAGGCTGATGCCGTTGGCGTCGTTGTAGAGTTCGATCGCCGCGCATAAGATGCGCTCGACGCCGATGCCGTAGGAGCCCATGATGACCGGGGTTTCTTTGCCGGTTTCGTCGAGGACTTTCAGGCCTAGGGCGTTCGAGTATTTATAGCCGAGTTTGAAGATGTGGCCGATTTCGACGGTTTTTACGATTTCGAGGGGTTGGCCGGTTTCGACTTCGGTGTCGCCCTCGGCGACCTGGCGGAGGTCGTGCCACTGGGGGGTGAAATCCTTGCCGGGGGTGACGTTTTTGAGGTGATAGTCGTCGCGATTGGCGCCGGAGATCATGTTTTTGCGGCCTTCGAGCGCGGTGTCGGCGAGGATGGGCATATTGGTGACGCCGACAGGGCCGAGGGAGCCGGCGGCGGCGCCGAACCATTCTTGGATTTCGTGGGGGAAGGCGGGGCGGAAATCGGTGGCTCCGGTGGCGGATTGGAATTTGGTTTCCGACATCTGGTGGTCGCCGCGGAGCATGACGAGGACCGGCTTGGCGTCGGCGACCATGACCAGGGATTTCATTTGGCTGGTTTCGGGGAGGCCGGTGAAGCGGGCGATGTCGGCGATGGTTTTCTGGTTGGGGGTGTGGAAGGGCTCGGGGGTGAAGTCGCCAACGGGGTCGGGAATGGCGGGGGGCTTGGGGCGGGAGATTGCCTTCTCCAGGTTCGCCGCGTAGCCCGTGGCTTTGCAGACGGCGACGAAGTCTTCGCCGGCGTTGGAGGCGACCATGAATTCGGTGGATTGGGAGCCGCCCATGGCGCCGGAATGGGCGTCGACTGAGAGGAATTCGAGGCCGCAGCGGGTGAAGATTTTGTTGTAGGCGGCGTGGTGTTTGTCGAAGCTCTGGTCGAGGCCGGCGGGGTTCAAATCGAAGGAATAGCTGTCCTTCATGATGAACTGGCGGACGCGGAGGAGGCCGGATTTGGGGCGGGGTTCGTCGCGGAATTTGGTTTGGATTTGGTACCAGATTTGGGGGAGTTGTTTGTAGCTGCGGAGTTCGCCGCGGGCGAGGGCGGTCATGTTTTCCTCGTGGGTCATGCCGAGGCAGAGGTCGCGGCCGTTGCGATCGCGGAGGCGGAACATGTTGTCGCCCATGACGTCCCAGCGGCCGGACTCCTTCCAGAGTTCTGCGGGTTGGAGGGCGGGGAGGAGGACTTCCTGGGCGCCGATGGCTTCCATTTCTTCGCGAATGATGCGCTGGATCTTTTGCAGGGAGCGCTGGGCGAGGAAGAGGTAGTTATAGATACCGGCGGAGAGCTGGCGGACGTAGCCGGCGCGGAGAAGGAGTTGATGGCTGACGACTTCGGCTTCGGCGGGCGTTTCGCGAAGGGTGGGGATGAAGAGTTGGCTCCAGAGCATAGGGCGGGAATGACAGGGTAGCATGATAGGATTGAAAAAGAGCCCATGAAGATAGCCGTAGGCGCTGACCACGCGGGGTACGCCCTGAAAGAGCGTTTGTTAGGAAAGCTCAGAGCCGAAGGCCACGAAGTGGTCGATTACGGTACGCATTCGACGGAGTCGACCGATTACCCGGATTATGCCGCGGCGGTGGGGCGGGCGGTGGTTCATCACGAGGCCGAATTGGGCCTGCTGGTGTGTTCGAGCGGCGTTGGAATGTCGATTGCCGCCAACAAGATCCACGGTGTGCGCGCGGCGCTGGGGACGAATACGGACGAGGTTGGGTACACGCGGAAGCACAACGACGCGAACGTGCTGGCGATTGGCGCGAAGTATACCGATGAACCGACGGCCGAGGCGCTTTTGGACACGTTTTTGACCACGCCATTTGAGGGCGGCCGGCACATGCGGCGGATTGAAAAGATCAACAAATTGGAGCAGGAAGAGCAGCAATGATCACGTATCGGACGTTGGCGGAAGCGGATCCGCAGGTTTTTGAAGCGATTCAGCATGAGACGGCGCGGCAGAACTCGCGGCTGGAACTGATTGCCAGCGAGAATTTCACGTCGGAAGCGATTCTGGAAGCGGCGGGGAGCATTTTCACCAATAAGTACGCCGAAGGGTACCCGGGGAAACGGTACTACGGCGGTTGCGAGTATGCCGATGTGGTGGAGAACCTGGCGCGGGACCGGGCGAAGCAGTTGTTTGGCGCCGAGCACGCGAACGTGCAGCCGCACTCCGGTTCGCAGGCGAACGCGGCGGCGTACATGGCCGTGTTGAACCCCGGGGACACGATTCTGGGGATGGACCTGGCGCACGGCGGGCATTTGACGCACGGGCACAAGCTGAACTTTTCGGGGAAGCTGTACAACGTTGTCGGCTACGGCGTGAAGCAGGAAGACGAGCGCATTGATTACGATGCGTTGGCGGCGAAGGCGTTGGAGCACAAGCCGAAGATGATTATTGCGGGCGCGAGCGCGTATCCGCGGATCATCGATTTCGCGAAGTTCCGTGAGATTGCCGATTCGGTGGGCGCGATTTTCCTGGTGGATATGGCGCATTTTTCGGGATTGGTGGCGGCGGGGCTGTATCCGAACCCGGTGAAGTGGGCCGATATTGTGACGACGACCACGCACAAGACGCTGCGCGGGCCGCGGTCGGGGCTGATTTTGTGCAAAGAGCAGTATGCGGCGGCGGTGGACCGGTGTGTGTTCCCAGGGCAGCAGGGCGGGCCGTTGGTGCACATTGTGGCGGCGAAGGCCGTTTGTTTCCTGGAAGCGTTGCAGCCGTCGTTTGTGGAGTATCAGAAGCAGGTGATTGCGAACGCGCAGGCGCTGGCGGCGTCGGTGGCGGCATCGGGCTACCGCGTGGTGAGCGGCGGGACGGATTCGCATCTGGTGCTTGTCGACGTGTTTGCGAAGGGCGTGCGCGGGAAAGACGCCGAATGGGCGTTGGACGAAGCGTACATGACGGCGAACAAGAACGGGATTCCGTTTGACGTGAACCCGCCGTTGAACCCGAGCGGGATCCGGCTGGGCAGCCCGGCGTTGACGACGCGCGGGTTTGGCGTGGAGGAGTTCACGACGGTGGGCTCATTGATCGCCGAAGTTTTGGACGCGGTGGCGGCGGGCGGGCGCGAAGGCGCGGCGCCGACGATCGAGGCCGTGCGGGGTAAGGTGGGGCAGTTGACCGACCGGTTCCCGCTGTACGAGTGGAAACGAGGGTAAGTGCCGACTGTCGCGATTGACGTCCGTCACGTGGCCGATTTTGGATATGGGACGTATATCCGGAATCTGGTGCGCACGATGGCGGAGCTCGAGCGCGAGCTGCAGTTCATATTGATTGCGAAGCCGGGGGGCGCGTCGGAGTTAGGCGCGCTGCCCGGCAATTTCCGTTTTGTGGAGTATCCGCGGGAGGATTCGGCGCGGCGGGAGAACGTGGCGTTTCCGTGGTTTATCCGGGGGCTGGGCGCGGATTTGACGCATATTCCGTTGAACCGGGTGCCGGTGTTTATGCCGCGTCCTTATGTTGTGACGATTCACGACATGAGTAGTTTGGTGTTTGACTATGGGGACGATCCGCCGGACCGGCTGCACTTGTGGAAGTTCCGGCGCGGGTTGACGCGGGCGGCGCGGGTGATTGCGGTGAGCGGGGCGACGCGGCGGGACGTGCTGAACCTGATGAACCTGCCGAGTGAGCATGTGCGGCAGATTTATAACGCACTGGACCCGGGGTTTTTGGCGATTGAGACGGATCAGAAGAAACGGCAGGAGGTTCTGGACCGGTATCAGATCGACTATCCGTACTTGCTGTATGCAGGGTCGGTGAATCCTCGTAAGAATGTGGCGCGGATTGTGGAGGCGCTGGCGTTGTTGCGGCAGGACCTGGTGGATCATCCGCGGTTAAAGGATTTGCGGCTGGTGATTATCGGGGACCAGATGTCGAAGTATCCGGCGTTGCGGCGGGCGGTGCACCAGTCGCGGGTGAATGATTCGGTGCGGTTTTTGGGGTTTGTGAAGCGGGAGGAGTTGAAGGTGTTTTACCAGAGCGCGGAGGCGTTTGTGTTTCCGTCGCTGTATGAGGGGTTTGGGTTGCCGCCGTTGGAGGCGATGGCGTTGGGGACGCCGGTGGTGACGAGCGGGGTGAGTTCGTTGCCGGAGGTGGTGGGGGACGCGGCGATGATTGTGAAGCCGGAGAATGTGTTTGATATTGCGCGGGGGATCCGGGAAGTATTGACGGACGACCGGTTGCGGGTGGACCTGATTGCGCGGGGGCATGAGCAGGTGAAGCGGTTTAGTTGGTACGACACGGCGCGGCAGGTGTTAGAGACGTATCGGGACGTTCTGGCGAAGCGGTAGGGGAAATCCTAGGCGACGTGGTCTTCCCAGCGGCGGCGGCGGTTGAGCCAGATGACGCGGGCGAGGACGATGTCGAGGAGATCGCGGCCGGGGAGGTCGATGAAGGCCCAGGTGGATTCGTCGGCGCGGTTCTTTTCGGTGATGAGGTAGAGGCGGTCGCCTTCGCGGAAGAGGGCTCGGACGCAGGGGCCTTCTTCGGTGCGGACTATATAGTAGCCTTCGCGCTGGAAGAGGGTGCGGGCGGTCTCGGATTGGTCGAGGAGGACGAGATCGCGGTCGGCGAAGAGGGGCTCCATGTCGGGGTCGGCGGCGAGGCTGGCGACGAGGGGTTCGGTGGCGGCTTCGGTGAGGTGGAGGGGGACGGTGTGGACTTCGCGCTGAGGGCCTTTGCGGGGGATGGGCTGGTTGAGGCCGAGGAGGCCGCTCAGGACGGGGACGGGGTGGAGGCGGGACTCGCGGTGGGGGTTGGTGCTGGCGAGGTGTTTGGTGAGCTCGTCGCGGGATAAGAGATCGAGCGGGGAGAGGCGAAGGTAGCCGAGGATGACGTCGGCGAATTCGGGCGAGAGGGCACGGACGCCTTTGAGGACGTTGTGCATGTGGGGTTGGGAGATTCCAGTGAGCCGGGCGAGGCTGCGCTCGCTGCATTCGCCGTTGGCGATCCGGGCGCGGAGCAGATCGAGGAGCCGGTTCTGCAGGCGCTGGAAAGTGAGTGGGGCGATTTCCATTGGAAATAGGGGGAAAGAAAAACCCGAATAGGACTACGGAAATTATTTCGCATGTTCTAGGGAAAAGCAACTAGGGGGAAAAGAGTGCTGTTTGTTTGCAATGGTTTGCGGGTTGATACCCCCATTTGCGCAAATAAAAATGAGAAAAATGTGGGTATTGAGTTGACTAATTTCTGGATGGATTTAGATTGAAAAAGGAACTGGAATCGAGGCGCCTTTGATGGAGACGAAGGACGCCTTTGGGAGGTCAAGAACAAAATGGAATGGACCCGGTCGGAGACCTTAGGGTTAGCGTTTGTGCACTGCACCACCTGTCATGGATTGGGCTTGCGAGCAGGGCGTCGGGGCAAGGATGCTCCGTGCAACTGCGTATTGCGTGCGATATTCCGCGCGTGTTTCCGGAGATTCCGGCAGTGCGTGGAGAAGGAAAAGCACTTGTCACAGTGCACTTTGCATTTCACGGGCGGACGTGAGCGAAGTTTTTCGTGGGGCCGGAAGGATGAGGAGTACATCGCCGATTTTTTGCTGATGGCGCGTCGTCTGCTGGACGACGATGAATACCGCATTTTTAAGATGCATTATCTGCTGGGGGCCGATTGGAAGCTGTGCACCATTCGGCTGAAGATGGACCGCGGCGATTTCTTTCACTTTGTGTACAAGATTGAGGCCCGTTTAGGGAAGGCGTTCCGGGAGCAGGAGCCGTACGGGCTGTTTCCGCTGGACGAATACTTTTACGGGGCGACCCGGGACGTGGTGGCAACGGTGCCTGAAAGGGAGGGCCCGCTGCCGTTACGGCCGCCGATGGCGGCTTAGTCCACGTTCAATCCGGGCGCCAGGGAAGGCGTTCGAACCATGGGGAAACACGGGGGCCGGCAGGATGCCGGCCCCCGTTGTACTTGTGCGGAATGGCTCAGGAAAATCCTAGGTGACAGTCACCCAGGATTTGTCTGGTTAGCGGCGGTGGCGGAAGAAGGTTTGGAGGAGGGCGGTGGCTTCGGCGGCGAGGGGGCCTTCGATGACTTCGACGCGGTGGTTCAAGAGATCGGAATCGGCGAGTTGGAACTTGGAACGGACGCCGCCGAAGCGGAGGTCGCGGTTGGCGAAGACCAGGGTCTTTATGCGGGCGTGGACGATGGCGCCGGCGCACATCACGCAGGGTTCCAGGGTGACGTAGAGCGTGGCGTCGTCGAGGCGGTAGTTTTGGAGGGTGGCGGCGGCGGTGCGGAGGAGGTTGATTTCGGCGTGGGCGGTGGGGTCGTGGGTGGTGATGGGGGTGTTGTGCGCGCGGGCGATGATTTCGCCATTCAGGACGAGCACGGCGCCGACGGGGACTTCGCCAGAGGCCTCGGCTTTGCGGGCTTCGGCGAGGGCTTCGCGCATGTAGAAATCGTAGTCCACATACTCAGTTTAGGGGGTGCAATCTGATATTTTAGTGTGCAGAGGCGGAATGTCGAAACAAGTCTTAATTTTGTCGGTTTTGTTGGGCGGGATCGGTGCGTTTGGGCAGAGCGTGGAGCAGGCGGAGTTCTTTGAAAAGAACGTCCGGCCGGTGCTGGCGACGAAGTGCCAGATGTGCCACAACGCGAAGGCGAAGACGTCGGGATTGGACATGTCGACGGCGGCGGGATTTTTTGCCGGCGGGGCGAGTGGGTCGCTGGTGAATGTGGAGACGCCGGAGAAGAGCCTGTTGTTGCAGGCGCTGAGCTACGAGGGCGGATTGAAGATGCCGCCGATGGGGAAGTTGAAGGACGACGAGATCGCCAAAATCAAGACTTGGATCCAGATGGGCGCGCCGTGGCCGGGGTTTGAGAAGAAGGCTGGGGTGGCGTCGTTGTCGCCGTCGGGCACGAGGAAGCATGGGTCGGCGATTACGGACGCGGAGTTGAAGTTCTGGGCGTTCCAGCCGGTTCGGAAGCCGGCGGTTCCGGCGGTGAAGAATTCGACTTGGGTGAAGTCGCCGGTGGATGCGTTTTTGCTGGCGAAGTTGGAGGAGAAGGGTCTGGCGCCGGCAGGGAAAGCGGACAAGGCCGCGTTGTTGCGGCGCGTGACGTATGACCTGCATGGGCTGCCGCCGACGGAGCAGGAGATTCGTGCGTTTTTGGCCGATATGGCGCCGGATGCGTTTCAGAAGGTGGTTGACCGGTTGTTGGCTTCGCCGCGGTATGGGGAGAAGTGGGGACGGCACTGGCTGGACGTGGCGCGGTTCGCCGATTCGACTGGGAATGATGAAGATCACCGGTATCCGTACGCATTTAAGTATCGGGATTATGTGATTGAGGCGTTCAACTACGATCTGCCGTACAACCAGTTTGTGAAGGAGCAGATTGCTGGGGATTTGTTGCCCGCGCCGAAGGGCGAGGA